>JAIRTK010000424.1 GCA_031254955.1 Opitutaceae bacterium | reverse complement strand
TTACTTCGACGCGGACACCAGCCCGGCGGCGGCAGGCGGCGTGTAATCGGTCAGGTGCGCGGTGCCGGTGCCGACTTTTATCGAGATTTCCAGCTTCACGGGCAGGCGGCGCTTGTCTTGCGAAATCCACACGCGCACCTTGCCGCCGCGTTTGAACATGCCTTTCGGCTCTTTCTCCATGATGGGCGCGAGCACCATCGCGTCCACCTCGCCCCACGGCGTGCCCACTTTCTCGATGCCGCCGGCCACGATGGTGAGGTCGTAGAAATCGTCGTCAAACATCACCGTGGCGGGCCGGCGGTCGCCGGTTTTCATGTCCCATGAGCGGGTTTGCACGAGGCAGGTGATGAGGTCGGTCACGCTGCCTTCGGGAATGGCATGCGTGCCGCTTTTCTCGGGCCGGATGTAGTCCCGGTAGTCCATCGTGCCCGCGCCGTAGTCAAACACCGCCATGGCGTGGCTTTTCTTTTTGCGCGCGATGGAGTTGGTGATGGCGGCGAGGAGGCGTCCGTCGGCGCTGTCGTAGAGGCACTCGCCTCTGGCCTCGAATTTGTAGAGTTTGCGCGCCACGCCCGTGGTGGCGGTGAGGGTGGACACGCGAAGCTGCGGCAGGCCGGCGAGTTCTTCGGCGCGGGCCGTGACGCTGATTTCGCCGGCGTGGGAAAGGATGCCCCAGCTCACGCGGTATTTCAGGGTTTCGCCGTCGGCGAGCGCGACGGTGCCGGCGCGGAGGCCGGGGGAGACGAGCAAAAGGAACATGCCGGACAGGGCCAGGTTTCGCATGGTGGGTGAGAGAGTTGACGCCGGGCGTTTGACCAAGGGGAGGTGGAAAGGTGCGAAATTTACATGGCGAATTTAGCAATCAATTATGAGAGGCCATCACAAGCCAGCGCCAAATCGAGCTGGTTTTCCCGGCCCAAGGCCCAGGCTTCGATGCCGCGCGCGCGGAGGTCGCGGGCGAACTCGGTGGCGAAGCCGTGCACCGTGTAAACCAGGCGCGGGCGCACCAGCTCCACGTAGCGGAGGAGGTCGTCGTAGCCGGCGTGGTCGGAGAGCGGGAAGGCGGTGTCGCAGTGGTAGCGGTAGGGCGTGGCGCGATCCATCGCCCAGCCACTGATGACGGCGGTGCGGCGCGCGGGGATTTTTTGGAGAAAGGGGGTTTCGCCCCATTGCGGCGGGCAGATGATGACGTGGCCCGCGGATTCGCGTTCGTCGAACCGCCGGTGCGCCGGGAAGACGAGGCCGAGTTTTTCGTAAACTTGCGTGAGGCGGAAGGTCTCGGCGTGCAGCATCACGGGGAGCGCGGCCTCGGCGAGGCAGGCGAGGATTTCCTGGCTTTTGCCCAGGCTGTAGCCGAAGAGCACGGGGTTGGCGCCGGCGGCAAGCGTGTCGCGGCAGAAGGCGACGATGGCGGCGAGGATTTCGTCGGCGGGGGGAAACGCGTAGCGCGGTTTGCCGAAGGTGGTTTCCATGACGAGCGTGTCCGCGCGCGGGGCGGCGCAAGGCTCGGCGGAGCGGCCGGGGCGGAGTTTGAAGTCGCCGGTGTAGAGGAGCGTGCCGTGGCGGGCATGGTCGAGGAGGCATTGCGCGGAGCCGTGGATGTGGCCGGCGGGGAGGAGCGTGATCGTGGTCTCGGGGTCGAGTTGCTCGGCGTGGCCGAAGGGAAGCGCGTGTTCGACGCGGCGTCCGCGCAGGCGCGCGCGCATGAGTTTCGCGGTGCCGGGCGTGCAGATGATTTCGCGGTGCGCGGCGAAGTGGTCGAAGTGCGCGTGCGAAACGAAGGCGCGGTCAACGGGCCGCGTCGCATCGAGCCACCAGCCGATTTGCGGGAGGTGGAGTCCTTTGCGGTGGAACTGGATTTCCCAAGGCATGGTTTGTTCTCGTTTTCGCGTCCCCCATCGTTCTCGTTCTCGTTCTCTTACTCGTTCTCGTTCTCTCTGCTTCTTCCTGCTTCTTCCTGAATGTTCCAAGAACGGGAAAGAAGAAGAGAGAACGAGAACGAGTAAGAGAACGAGAACGATGGGGGACGGGGCGGAGGGGCGTTGCCCCGTGTTCAATCCTTGGACAATTCCTCGGAGCGGTGTTTGGCGGCGAGGACGGTTTCCTTGATGAGGCGGCGGAAGTTGGCGGACTCCATGCGCTGGAGGCCGGCGTAGGTGGTGCCGTTGGGCGAGGTGACTTGATCGCGCAGCGCCTCGGCCTCGGATTCGCTGGCGGCGAGAAGGCGCGCGGAGCCGAGCAGCGTCTCGACGGCGAGTTGGCGCGCGGTTTCGCGCGGCAGGCCGGCGGCCTCCCCGGCATCGCGAAGGGCGGCGGCAAATTCGAAAATGTAGCCCGGCCCGCTGCCGCTGAGCGCGGTGACGGCGTCGAGCTGCGGCTCCCCCACCGTGACGACCCGGCCCAGCGCGCCGAGGACGGCGGCGATGATGGCGCGGTCGGCATCGGAAAGCGGCGCGCGCGCGGCCCAGGCGGTGATGCCCGCGCCGATCTGGCCGGGCGTGTTGGGCATGGCGCGGACGATGTTGCGGGCGCGGGGAAAGGTTTGGGCGAGGCGGTCGAGGCGTTTGCCGGCGAGGATGGAGAGGACGAGTTTGCCGGCGGCGAGGTCGGCAAGGCGCGGGTCGAGCGAGGCGAGTTGCTGGGGCTTGCAGGCGAGGACGACGGTGTCGGCCCCGTCGAGGAGCGCGGCCAGGCCGGGGGCGGCGGTGATGCCGGTGCGCGAGGCGAGGTCGGCGGCGGTGTTGTCGTCACCGCCGAGGCAGGCGATTTGCGAGGCCGTGCGCGCGCCGCTGGCGAGCAATCCGTTGACGATGGCCGAGGCCATGCGGCCCGCGCCGATGAAGGCGATTTTGTTCATGGTGATGTTGGAAGGGTCAATCCGGCCACATGCGCGCGGCGAAGTCAAACCAGCGGCACACCCCGGCGCGAAGGCCATAAGACGCATGGCGC
>JAIRTK010000409.1 GCA_031254955.1 Opitutaceae bacterium | reverse complement strand
GGGTGGCAAATCGCGGTAGTTGCCGCGGACCGGGTGCTTGATGCCTTTTTTTAGGAACAGGCCGGTGAGGGAGGCGGGGGATTTTTGGATTTCCACGGGCGTGCCGGCGGCAAGGAGTTCGCCGCCGTGGATGCCGGCGGCGGGGCCGAGGTCGATGATGTGGTCGGCTTGGTGCATGAGTTCGTCGTCGTGCTCGACCACGAGGAGGGTGTTGCCTTTTTCCCGCAGCGTTTTGAGCGTGGCGATGAGGCGGGCGTTGTCGCGGGCGTGCAGGCCGATGCTGGGTTCGTCGAGGACGTAGAGGACGCCGGAGAGGTTGGAGCCGAGTTGCGCGGCGAGGCGGATGCGTTGGGCCTCGCCGCCGCTGAGCGTCTCGGTCGGGCGGTCGAGCGAGAGGTAGCCGAGGCCGACGTGTTCGAGGAAGCGGAGGCGTTCTTCGATTTGCGGGAGGATGTCTTGGGTGATGGCGCGGGCGCGGGCGTCGGGGAGGTCGAGCTGGCGCAGGAGCGCGAGGAGTTGGCCGGGCGTGGCGCGAAGCAGTTCGGGCAGGGAAAGGGCGGGGGGGGGGACGATTTTCGATGGATGCTTTACGATTTGGGGCGCTGTCGCGCCGGTGGGGAGGGGGGGGGCGTGGTCGGCGGCGAGTTTGGCGAGATAGGGGGTGAGGGGGGAGGTGGCGCGGGAGGCGGCGCTGGCGGCTTGCTGGGGTTTCGCTAGCGAAGCGTTTTGGGCGGTGGCGGCGGAAGCGGGTTGGTTTGCGGCGGGCGTCGCAAGTGACGCCTTTACGGGGGTGAAGCGCAGTTTCACGGCGCGGGCGGCGCGGTTCAGGCGGGCGCCGTGGCATTCGGGGCAGGGGCGTCCGGTGTCGCCCATGTCGTCGGCGTGCTCGACGCCGTAGGTGCGGAGGAGGAGGGTTTGGCCGGCGTTGTCGGCGTCTTCTTGGTCGAGTTGGAGCATCCAGGGATAGATGCGTCCGTGGCCGCGGCAGGCGGGGCACCAGCCGCGGGGGGAATTGAAGGAGAAGTGTTTGGGGTCGAGTTCGGGGAAGGATTCGCCTGTCTCGGCGTCGGTGCGGGTGGTGGAGAAGTAGCTGAGGATTTCGTTTTTTTCGGTGAGGAGGAAACAGGTGCCGCGTCCGAGGCGGAGGGCTTCGTCGAGGGCGGCGCCGGGGCGGGCATGGGTTTTGAGGTCGGCGGTGACGACTTCGATGTCGTGTTCTTTGTAGCGGTCGAGTTTTTGGAATTGGGCGACGGGCAGGAGGCGTCCGTCCGCGCGCATGAGTGTGTAGCCTTGTTTTTCGATCCAGGTGGCGATGGGTTGGTGGTGGCCTTTGCGTCCGCGAATGAGCGGGGCGCAGAGGTGGAGGTGGCGCGCTTTTTTGGCGGCGGGCGCGTCGTGGAGGACGCGGTGGAGGAGGTGTTTGAGTTGCGCGGGCGTGAGCGGTTCGACGGGGCGGCCGGTGTCGGGGTGGTGCTGGATGCCGAGGCGGGCGTAGAGGAGGCGGAGGTATTGGGCGACTTCGGTGATGGTGGCGACGGTGGACTTGCGGGTGCCGCGCGTGACGCGTTGCTCGATGGCGACGGTGGGGGGGATGCCGGTGAGGCGGTCGATGTCGGGGCGGGGGAGTTGTTCGACGAACTGGCGCGCGTAGGGCGACATGGATTCCATGAAGCGGCGCTGGCCTTCGGCGAAGACGATGTCGAAGGCGAGCGTGCTTTTCCCGGAGCCGGAGACGCCGGTGACGACGTTGAGCCGGTGGTGCGGGATGGCGAGGGAGAGGTTTTTGAGGTTGTTTTCGCGCGCGCCGGAGATGCGGAGCGCATCGGAGCCGGGGGCGGTGGGATTGGGTAATGTGGCACAGGCATTTCTGCCTGTGCGCTTGGCGGACTTGCGCGAGGGCACGGGCAGGAGTGTCTGTGCCGCATTGTTCAGGGCCGCCGCGAGGTAGGGGGCGGTGGCGGTGGCGGTTTGGGCGATTTGTTCGGGCGTGCCTTCGGCGACAATGCGGCCGCCGTCGGCGCCGGCTTCGGGGCCGATCTCGATGAGCCAGTCGGCGGACTTGAGGACATCGAGGTTGTGTTCGATGACGATGACGCTGTGGCCGGCATCGACCAGCGCTTGGAGAACGGAGAGGAGGCGTTTGACATCGTGGCGGTGCAGGCCGGTGGTGGGTTCGTCAAGCAGGAGCAGGGCGCCTTTTGGGGAGGCCGCAGCGGGGTTGCGCGGCACGGGCGGCTCGCCCGTGGGAGTGTTTTTTTGAGGGGGCGAAGAGGCGGGGCGTCTTTTCGTCAACAGGGGCGGGGCGCCCATGCCACTCGTTCCGGCCAGGTGGCGCACGAGTTTCAGGCGTTGGGATTCGCCGCCGCTGAGGGTGTTGAGCGGCTGGCCGAGGGTGAGGTAGCCGAGGCCGACGGTGGCGAGGGTGGAGAGGCGGGCGTGGATGGGCGGTTCGCCGGCGAAGAGGGCGAGGGCATCGTCAACGCTGGTGTTGAGCAGGTCGGAGATGGAGCGGTCGCGCCAGGTGATGGCGAGGATTTCGGGTTTGAAGCGGCGGCCTTCGCACACCGGGCAGGGCACGTAAACGTCGGAGAGAAACTGCATCTCGACGCGCTCGGAGCCGAGGCCGTTGCAGTGTTCGCAACGTCCGTCGCCGGCGTTGAAGGAGAAGCTGGAGGCGGTGTAGCCCGCGGACTGGGCGGCGGGCGTGGCGGCGTAGAGTTCGCGGATGTGTTCCCAGGCTTCGGTGTAGAGGGCGGGATTGGAGCGCGGGGTGCGGCTGAGCGGGGACTGGTCAACGAGGACGACCTCGCCAATGGTATCCAGTCCGTCGATACGGGCGATGGGGGCGGGGTCGTCGGCGAGCTGGTGGCGGGCGGCGAGGATGCCTTGGTGGATGATGTTGTCCAGCAGGGTGGATTTGCCGGAGCCGGAGACGCCGGAGAGGCAGACGAGGCGGTTGAGCGGCAGGGTGAGCGTGAGGTCGCGGATGTTGTGCTTGGAGGCGCCTTCGAAATGGAGGAAGGCGGTGGTGGTGGTGATGGCGCGGGCGGCGGTGGTGGTGATGGCGGTGGCGGTGCGTTTGTTTTTTGGGGGATTCGGGATTTTTGGTTTTTTTGGGGATTGGGGATTTTGGGGTTTTGGATTTTCAACGGCGGCGTTACCGCCGCCGGCGACGGGGCGGCGTGTTTGCGGCGCCGCGATGGTCTCGCGTCCGCCCAGATAGGCGCCGGTGATGCTGGCCGGCTCGGCGAGGAGCGCTTGTAGTTGCCCGCTGAATACAATGCGGCCGCCGCGCGCGCCGGGTTCGGGGCCGACCTCGATGATGTGGTCGGCGGCGCGGATCATGGCCTCGTCGTGCTCGACGACGACGACGGTGTTGCCCGCGCCGGTGAGCGTGCGGATGATGGCGATGAGGCGGTCGATGTCGCGGGGATGCAGGCCGACGCTGGGTTCGTCGAGGACGAAGAGGGTGTCAACCAGCGAGGTGCCGAGGCAGGAGGTGAGGTTGACGCGCTCGACCTCGCCGCCGCTGAGGGTTTTTGAGGGGCGGTCCAGCGCGAGGTAGCCGAGGCCGACTTGGACGAGGTAGCGGAGGCGCGTGAGGATGCTGTCGTGCGCGAGCTTGGCGGAATGGGTTTCGCGGGAGGCGGACGGGCGGGCGAGGTCGGAGGCGGACGCGGCGCCGATGAGCGCGAGGAGTTCGCCGACGGAAAGCGTGTAAAGCTCGGGAAGCGTGCGCCCGCGCCATTTCCAGCACAACGCCTCGGGCTGGAGGCGCCGGCCACGGCAGTCGGGGCAGGGGTTGTAGGCGCGATAGCGGGAGAGAAACACGCGCACGGGCATTTTGTAGGTGTTTTTTTCGAGCCAGTCGAAAAAGCCTTTCACGCCATACCAGATGTCCTCTTCGTAGCCGATTTCATCGCCGCGGGCCTTGCGGGCGCGATACTCAGGCTCGCCGAGCATGACAAACTCGCGTTGTTTTTTGGTGAGGCCGGCATAGGGGATGTCGGTGGGAATCTTGTGCCGGCGGGCGGCGCGGATGAGGTCGTCGCGCGACATGCTGTAAACCTGCCCCTCAAAGGCGCGGATGGCGCCTTGTTCGATGCTGAGGTTGGCGTCGGGAATGGCGAGGCGGTAGTCGATCTCGATGACGCGTCCGAAGCCGCGACAGCGCGGGCAGGCGCCGAGCGGGGAGTTGAAGGAAAAAAGCGCGGGCGTGGCCGGGCGGAAGGTGCGGTCCGTGGCGGGCGAATGCAGGCCGGTGGAAAAAGACGCGTGGAGGCGGAAGGCTGAAAGGTTGAAAGGCTGATGGGCGGCGGAAGCGGCGGAGGAGGAGGGAGCGGCGGCGGCGACGGCGGTGGAGGCGGAAGCGGTGGAGGCGGTAGTGGTGGTGGCGAAGAGATGGAGCTTGCCGTGGCCGAAATGAAGCGCGGCTTCGGCGGCCTCGATGAAACGGGCGCGGTTCGTATCCGTTATCTCAATACGGTCCTGGGCGACGAGAATGTGCGCGGCGCGGGCGAGCGGCGCGGCGTCGGCGAGGAGGTCGTCGATGCGGAATGCGGCGTGCGGAACGCGCAGCGCGGCGTTGGAGGCGGCGGCGGCGCGTGCGCGGCCTGACGCAAGGTCAGGCCCTGCGGCGGCGCGCGCGGCGGCGGTGTTTTTGGGGACGAGGACGCGCAGGTAGGCTTGGGCCTTGAGATTTTTCAGAATCTCGGGCCACGTGAGACTGGCCGGGCGCGTCACCTGAAAGGCGACAACCAGGGTCTGGCCGGGCGCGGCGGCGAGGGTTTTCCGCCAGATGGTTTGCGGCGTGTCGTCCTCGACCTTTTCCCCGGTTTCCGGGTCGAAACACTCGGCGACGTGGCTGAACCAGACTTTGAAAAAATCGGTCAGCTCGGTCATGGTGCCGACGGTCGAGCGGGAGGTCTTGACGGTGTTGGTTTGCTCGATCGCGATGGACGGGCGGATGTTTTCGACGGAATCGACCCGCGGCTTGTCGAGCAGGTCGAGAAACTGGCGCGTGTAGGCGCTGAACGTCTCGACATAGCGGCGCTGGCCCTCGGCGTGGAGCGTGTCGAAAACGAGCGAGGATTTGCCCGCGCCACTAAGCCCGGTGACGGCGATGTAGCGGCCGAGGGGGATGTCGAGGTCGAAGCCTTTGAGGTTGTTCTGGCGGACGCCGCGCAGGCGGATGCACCCGGCGTCGGCGGGCTGGAGGGACGCCGCTGCCGGCTGGGCGGAACGTCTGGCGGATGACTTGCGATTTTTGGACACAAAGAACACCGATG
>JAIRTK010000385.1 GCA_031254955.1 Opitutaceae bacterium | reverse complement strand
GGCGGCGGGAGGGGAGGGGCGCTTCAGCCGGCGCGCAGGTGCAGCGCGCGCACGTGGGCGCAGCCGGGGAGTTTCTGGATGCGTGCGACGATGAGTTTCCGATGAAAAAAAAGTTCGTTGCGCGCCACGGAATCCGGCACGAGCACGGCGAGCTTTCCGCGCGTGTCGAGCGTCGCGGCGTGCGAGTGGTGCGCGAGCACCGGGCCGACGAGTTCCGGCCAGTGGTCGCGGATGGTTTGCTCGGCGGACTCGATGCCGATCTTGTATTTCACGAGCAGGGCGCCCACCAGTTCCGCGAGCGGGCGGGCGGCGCGCTCGCCCGTCCGTTTGGGGTCGGGCCGGCGGCCTTCCAGGTTTCTTTCGCCTTTGGGCGTCTCGGGGAGGCGGCGAAACTCTCCGATAAGCTCCTCGGCGTGGCGGCTGAATGGGCGCGGTTCGTCAGGCATCGGAATCGGCGAAGAGTTCCCCTTTGCGGAAAACCGGGGCGGGCGGCAGCCGCCAGTCCACCGGTTCGCGGCCGGCTTCGGCGAGCAGGCGGTTCACGGTGGAAAAACATCGGCAGCCGAAAAACAGTCGCGCCGACAGGGGCGAGGGGTGCGCGCACTCGACCACGCGGTGCAGCGGGTTGGTCACCCGCGCGCGCTTGGTTTGCGCCTGCCGTCCCCAGAGCACAAAGACCGCGGGGCGCGGTGCCGTGTTGATGGTTTCCAGCACGCGGTCGGTGAAGGTTTCCCAGCCGCGGTTTTTGTGGGAGTTGGCCTCGCCCGCGCGCACGGTCAGCACGGTGTTCAGCATCAGGATGCCGTGGCGCGCCCAGGTTTCGAGGCAGCCGTGTCCCGCCGGCGGCAGGCCGAGGTCGGTGTGGAGTTCCCGGTAGATGTTACGCAGTGAGCGCGGGAGCGGCTGCACGTCCGTCGGCACCGAGAAGCATAGGCCGTGCGCGTGGCCCGGCGTCGGATAGGGGTCTTGCCCGAGGAGCACGACTTTCACCGTGTCCGGCGGGGTGAGTCGGAGGGCGTTGAAGATATCTTTGCGCGCGGGCAGGATTTCGCGTCCGGCCGCCTCTTCCGTGTCGAGAAAGGCGTCGAGTTCGCGCCACCATGTTTGGCCGGTCACATCGTGGAGTCGTTCGCGCCAGCTTGAGGGGAGTTTGGGAAGCATGGCGGTTTTTTTGGGTTGGGGGGAGAGGGTGGGAGGGTGGGTTTGAGGGAGGGTGGGTTTTGGGGGAGGATGGGTTGCGGGGAGGGCGGGTTGCGGGGAGGGGTCAACTGGTCACTGTGATGTTGGTGGCCAGGAGGGGTTCGTCGTCCACCTCGACCACGATGGAGTGGTCGCCGGGTTCCTCGAAGGTGAGGTTGCGGATTTCGTTGATGAGGTTGATGCGTTGGAGCGGGCTTTGCGACTCGAAGGGGCGTTCGATGAGGGGCGTCATTTGCATGGGGTTTACGCCGATGGAGATGCGCACTTTGTGCTGGCCTGCCGGCACGTCGCTCAAGGTGAGAAACCAGATCATGAAGGGGTGGGCGACGGGGAATCTGGCGGCCCGGATGTTGGAGAAAACGCCGAGGATGGTGTGTTTGCCTGAGCCGGGGTCGATATGGACGCCGTCGCAGGTGAGCCAGGCGAGGACTTGAGGTTTGGATTGCATAAGGCCGGCATCGTGGCGCGCGCCGGGGATTTGGAAAGGACGAAAAGTGGCGCGGCAAGGCCGCGGGGGGGGCGTGGTGGGTTGCGCGGTGGGTTGGGTGGTGGCGTCGGGGGTTATAGGAGGAGGAGCGCCGGGTTTTCCAAAATGGTTTTCAGCGCGGACAGGTATTGGGCGCCGAGGGCGCCGTCCACCACGCGGTGGTCGCAACTGAGCGTGAGGGTAAGGGTCTGGCCGATGGCGAGCGTCCCGTTTTTTACCACGGGTTTCGTCAGCGTCGCGCCCACGCCGAGGATGGCGGCATTGGGCGGGTTGATGATGGCGTTGAATTTCGTGATGCCCATCATGCCGAGGTTGCTCACGCAGAAGGTGCCGCCGATAAATTCGGCGGGGGTGAGTTTTTTGTCTTTCGCTTTTTGGCCGAGCGTCTTCGCCTCGGCGCTGATTTGGAAGAGGGTCTTGAGGTGCGCGTCGCGGATGACCGGCGTGATGAGGCCGTCGGGCATCGCGACGGCAAAGGAGAGGTGCGCTGCCGAATACTGGCGGATGAGCGAGCCTTCCCAGGAGGCGTTGACCGCGGGGACGCGCCGGAGGGCTTCGGCGGCGGCTTTCAGGATGAAATCGTTGACGGAGAGTTTCACGCCGTCGGTTTCGAGGCCGGTGTTGAGTTGCCGGCGGAGGGTGAGGAGGGGTTCGGCATCGACTTCGATGTCGAGGTAGAAGTGCGGGATGGCGGTCTTGGATTCGAGGAGGCGTTTGGCGATGGTGCCGCGCATGTTGCTGACGGCGACGGTGCGTTCTTCCTGGATGGGGCCTTTGATGAAATGGCCGGGGCCGGTGGCGGGCGCGCCGGGGCCGGGCGGGGGGGGCTTGCCGGCGGGGGCGAGCGGCGCGCCGAGTGTGGCAATGCCGGCGGCTTCGGCGGCGACAATGTCGGCGCGCACGATGCGTCCGCCGCGTCCGCTGCCTTGGAGTTGGGTGTAGTCGATGCCTTTTTCTTTTGCGAATTTGCGGGCGAGCGGGGAAATGCGGCGGCGCGCGCCGCCGCCGGGGG
>JAIRTK010000355.1 GCA_031254955.1 Opitutaceae bacterium | reverse complement strand
CCCGGCACCTCCTCCCCCATGCGCCCCAGGTTCTTGCGCCGCAGCGTGCCCAGCAGGCCCGTGAGGTCATGCCTCGCTTGCCCGCCCATGTCCTTGCGGTAAACAATAAAGTGCCGGCCGTAGTCCTCGCACATACGCGCAAACTGGCCCGCAAGTCGCCTCAGCCCTTCGGTCTCATTTTTTATTTGGGTGCGCCTGCCTCGCCTTTGGATGTCGGGTTTGTCGTTTCGTTTTTTTGCGTCGCTGGCGCGAACTCCAGCCACGCTTTCAGTTCCACTCGTTCCGGGCAAGATTTATTTTAACAAAGTAGAACTAAGAGCAGTTTCCATTCGGCTTGCAGCGTGTCGCGGTGCGCGCAGTGCCGTTGACGTTGTCTTCTTTTTTCCACTTCCAGAAAAGATGCCGCGCTTCGCGCGATAACCTGACGACGGCAGGCACGGATGCCGGCGTTGCGGGCCACCGCACTCCGGCCACTCCGCGCCAAACACACCGCCGCGGACATGGCGCAACCGCTCCTCGCTCATCTCCGGTCGAGGCTGAAGGTGATCCGCACCACGCACTCGCGCGCCGTCTGGCCGCCGCGGTGGAAACGCCATTGGCGCAACACGACATTCCGCGCCGCCTCGTCCAAATCGGCGTGCCCCGACGACTGCGCCACGCTCACCCAATCCGTCCGCCCATGCACCCCCACGCCGACGGCAAGCTCGACCACGCCTTCCCGCCGCTCCCGCCGCGCCAGCTCCGGGTAAAGCGGGTCGGGCAAGAACGCCACCGACGGCGCCCCGCCGCGCAACGCCCCCGAATTCCCCGTAAACGCGCCCGCGCCGCCGTAGCCCGCGCCGCCGTAACCCGCATCGCCGCCGCGCCAGACCGGCGCGCCCAAATCCCCGACGCTGATGCCGGCGCCGAACCCCGCGCCCGTCACGCCCGCGCCATCGTTGACCAGCGCGAGCGTGAAAACCGGCGCATCCGCGCTCGCCACCATCGCCCGCATCTCCACCAGCGCCTCGTCCGCCGCCGCCGCGAGCGCGTCCGCGTCCACCGCTCCGGCCTCGCCGTCCGCCGCCCCGCCGCGTTCGCCGCCCGCCGCCTCGCCACCTTCGCCGCTCCGCGCGCCGCCGCTCGCGGCATCGGGCCAGGCGTCGCCCGACAAGCCGACCGTGGACAAGTGCGCCGCCTCCGCCTCCTCGCCGCCGCCGGGACCGAAGCGCCAGCCTTCGCCCGGCATGAACAAAACCGCCGCATGCAACCCCGCCGCCAACGCGACCGGCACCGCATACCGCCGCGCCAGCTTGCGGACAAAGTTCACCCCCGCTCTCTCGCGCCAGCCGCCCTCTCCTGCCTCGGCCCCCCTTGCCCCGAACCCTCCTGCCTCGCACTCTCCTGCTCCGAACTCCTTTGCCTCGAACCCTCCTGCCTCGCCCTCACCTGCTCCGAACTTCCTTGCCCCAAACCCTCCTGCCTCGAACTCCCCGGCCCCGCTCCCCACAGTCCCTGCCTCGAACTCCCCGGCTCCGCCCTCCACAGTCCCGGCCTCGAACCCCGCAGCCTCGACCTCGAACTCCCCGGCCCCAGACTCCATGCGCGCCGCACCGGCATTGCGCAGGTCTCCATGCACCGCCAATGAATCGACGACCAATGCTTTGCTTGAGGAGTGCATCATTAACACGATAAAAATACCGACACTATTTTTCTGAAAATGAGATTGACTCCCAGTAGCTCATAGTTGAGCCTGCTTGGCCACTCAATTTTTTCCCAGTGGTCAACAAATCCAGTTACCGTTATCTATCAAAATGAAACAAAAACATCTCCTCCTGCGCGCGGCCTCCGCTGTTTTGCTACCGCTTCTCATTCTCGCTCCGGCGCTCCACGCGGATACCGCGACCAAGCCCGTCACCGTTTCCCAACTCCTCTCCGCGATCGACACCCATGCCGGCAAGGAAGTGACCGTCGAAGGCATGGCCGTTTGGGTCTGCCCGCACATGGGTTGCAAGGCGCAACTCACCGACGCCGATGGCGCCTCCAAACACAAACTCCTCGTCAGCCAAGGCGCGAAAATGGACAAATTCTCCACCGAACTCCAAGGCGACACGCTGCGCGTCACGGGCATTTTCCGCGAACGCCGCGTCACCGCCGCCGACCTCGACGCGCAGGAAGCCGCGCTCAAAAACCCGACGCCCGCCGCGCACGACCACGCGCACGCGCACGGCGGAGCCGACTGCGCCAACTGCCCCGAAAAAAAAGCCGCCGCCGCCGATCCCGCCAAAGTCGCCAAGGCCAAGGAACGCCAGCTCGCGCAAATCGCCCAATACCGCGAAATGCTCGCCAACTCCGCCAAGGGCTATCTCTCCTTTGTCTCCATCGAGGGAGAAAAGTGGGCCAAGGCCGAATAACCATCCCGCCTCATTTGCGCGCGCCCGCGACACGTTCATCGACTTGTCACTTGGCGGGACGGTCTCCGTGCCGTCCTTTTGGCATGAAGCGAACGGCCCGGAGGCCGTCCCCCAGTAAAATGCCATTTCCAATCACAAAGCCGCCACTCCCCTTATTCCCGACCATGCGGCCTGACACGAGACAACGGTCAGGCCCCGCAATTCGCAGCCGGCAAAGTTGAATCCCAAGGCAAAAAATCCCGCCGCCGCGCCGACGCAATCCGCGCGCTGGCGCATGGGGCTTCGCCTCCTGCACCGCGACCTCGGTTATCTCTTTTTCGGCATGACCGTCGTGTATGCCCTTTCCGGCCTCGCCGTGAATCACCGCGCCGACTGGAACCCCGACTACCGGGTCGAACGCCGCCGGTTCCCGCTGCCCGCGCCCGCGACCGGCGCGGATGGCGCACCCATCACGCCCGCCGCCGCCGCCGCCGATATTGCATCCCAAAAAAACTACACCAAGGCGGACATCGCCGCCCTCCTCGCCGACGCCGGCGTGAAAGGCCGCTACAAAAAACACTACGCGCCCGACGACCGCCACGTGCGCGTTTTTCTGGAAAACGGCACGGCCACGCTCGACCGCGAGGCCCGCGCGCTCGACATCGAGCTGCTCCACCGCCGCCCGCTGCTGCGCACCTTCAACCGGCTCCACCTCAACCCCGGACGCTGGTGGCTCTGGTTCGCCGACGCCTTCGCCGTCGCGCTGCTCGTGCTCGCGATCACCGGCCTTTTCCTCCTGCGCGGCAAACACGGCCTCACCCGCCGCGGCGGCGTGCTCACCGCCCTCGGCATCATCGTCCCCGGCATCATCGTTTATCTAAACCTCTAAAAAAAATTAACCACGGAGACCACGAAGTTCGGAAGAAGAGATTTTATATATGAAGACCGCCCACAGATTCCAAAGATTTGTCCTTATAAAAATCCGTGTAAATCTGTGCAATCTGTGGACAGTCCCTTCCAACCACTCGACAAACGACGACGGTCTCGGCAAGACCACCCTGCCTAAAATACAAATCCCATTCTGAATTGGTATCAAATGAAGCCTCCGACAAAAACAAACACCCATCAAAAAATTTCACATATGAAGACTGTCCACAGATTACACAGATTCCCACAGATTGGTTTTCTATAAAAATTTGTGTAAATCTGTGTAATCTGTGGACAGTCCTTTTCAACCACTCGACAAACGACGACGGTCTCGGCAAGACCACCCTGCCTAAAATACAAATCCCATTCTGAATTGGTATTAAATAAAACCCCGGCAAAAACAAACACGCATCAAAAAATTTCACATATGAAGACTATCCACAGATCACACAGATTCCCACAGATTGGTTTTCTATAAAAATCCGTGTAAATCTGTGTAATCTGTGGACAGTCCCTTTCAACCACTCGACAAACGACGGCAGTCTCGGCGAGACCACCCTGCCTAAAATACAAATCCCTTTCTGACTCGGTATCAACTGAAGCCTCCGGCAAAAACAAACACCCATCAAGAAATTTCACATATGAAGACTATCCACGGATTACACAGATTCCCACAGATTGGTTTTCTATAAAAATCTGTGGAAATCTGTGTAATCTGTGGACAGTCCCTTTCAACCACACCCACCCCACTCCCTCTGCCTTCCTCCCGCCACTCCCGCCACTTCCTCCGCCCTCCGTCCTCCGTGCCCTCCGTGCCTCCGTGGTTAAATAAATAAATCCAGCGCTTCCCCCTGCCCCCTTCCACCTTCCACCTTTTCCCTTTTCCCTTTTCCCTTTCCCCTCATGCTTCCCGTCATCGAATGCCGCAATCTCACGCACTACTACGGCGACAAACCCGCCTTGCGGGACGTGTCGTGGACGCTGCGCCCCGGACGCATCTGCGGCCTGCTCGGGCGCAACGGCGCGGGCAAGACCACCACCATCAACATCCTCAATTCCTTCCTCACCCCGCGCTCCGGACGCTGCCTCCTCCTCGGCGAGGACTCGCACCAGCTCACCCCGCGCACCAAGGCCCGCATCGGCTACCTCATCGAAGGCCACATCCAATACGGCTTCTTCAACATCCGCCAGATCGAGCGCTTCTACTCGCGCTTTTATCCCCGCTGGACGCCGGCCATCTATTATCACCTCATGTCGAAACTCGACATCACGCCGCGCCAGCGCATCGCCACCATGTCCTGCGGCCAGCGCTCCCAAGTCGCCCTCGGCCTCATCCTCGCGCAAAACCCCGACCTCATCATCTTCGACGACTATTCCATGGGACTCGACCCCGGCTACCGCCGCCTCTTCATCGAAGTCATCCGCGACTACGCCGCCGACGGCCAACGCAGCATCCTGCTCACTTCGCACATTATACAGGACCTCGAAAACCTCATCGACGACTGCGTCCTCTACCAGCGGGGCCGCGTGCTCCTCGACATGGAGGCGGGCCGCCTCCGCAACGGCTTTCGCAAATACACCTTCGCCACCACGCCCGCCGTCGCCGACACCCATGACGACGCGCGTCACATCCGTGTCGAGCGCGGCGAAAAGCACTCCGCCCTGTATGGTTTTCTCGACGAGCGCGCCGCCCGCGACGAACTCGCCGCCCGCGCCATCCCCGCCCCCGACCTCCGCCCCGCGCCCATCACGCTGGAGGATACTTTTATCGCCCTGACAGGAAAATATTAACCCTCCCAAAAATCCTTCTCGTTCTCTTTCTCTTTCTCGTTCTCGTTCTCGAAACGCCTCGAAAACCAAAAAAATAAAAAGAAAACGAAAACCAAAAAAGAGAACGAGAACGAGAACGAGAACGAGAACGAGAACGATAAAAAACCACATTCTGCATTCCAAACTCCAAACTCCGAACTCCGCATTCCCATGTCCCGCGCCCTCCTTTACAAAGAATGGATCAAGCTGCGCCTCTGGTGGACACTCATGCTTGCCGCCAGCATCGCGTTCGCGCTCTTCCTGTTTTTCAAACTGCGCTACATCGCCAACGCCAACGAAGCCGTCACCGTCTGGAACGCCTGGATATTCAAAGGCTGGCTCTTCTTCCGCCCCTTCCAATACGCCCCGCTCGTGTTCGGCGTCACGCTCGGCTTCCTGCAATTTTTGCCCGAGATGCAAGCCCGGCGCATCCGCCTCGCCCTCCATCTCCCGCTCGGCGAGACCCGCGTCATCGCGCTCCACCTCGCCGCCGGCGCCCTCCTGCTCGCGCTCGTCCTGCTGCCCGCCGCGCTCGTCTTCTCCCTCGGCGGCGCGCTCTGGTTTCCCGGCGAATGGCAGGGCAACCTCCTCCGCGTAGTGACACCGTGGATACTCGCCGGCGGCGGCGCGTATCTCGCCGTCGCCGCCATCCTGCTTGAGACCAACTGGCGCCACCGCGTCTTTTACCTGCTCCTCACCGCCGGCGCGCTCCGCCTCTTCCTGCTCGAAACCGCCTGCGACACCTACGCCCGCATCCTGCCCGCGCTCGCGCTCTGGGTGCTCGCGCTGACGCTCGTCCCGCTCTTCTCCAGCCACCGTTTCAGAAAAGGCCTCGCGCGATGAACCCAAAATATTAACCACGAAGCCATGAAAAGAATTTTTTATAACCGCGAAGAATGCAAAGGATGCGAAGAGCCGAAAAGCTCGCATTCCCTCTTCGCGCCCTTCGCATCCTTCGCGGTTATAAAAACAAACCATTATTTTGAACAGAAGAAAACAAAGGAAACCAAGAAAACCATAAGAAACGCATTCTTCATTCCCTTTGCCCTCTTCTGTTCAATAATAACAAGCCTTTAATTAACCACGAAGCCATGAAAGGAATTTTTATAACAGCGAAGGACCCAAAGGATGCAAATAACCAAAAAATTCGCACTCCTTCTTCGCGCCCTTCGCGCCCTTCGCGGTTATAAAAACAAACCATTAATCCAACAGCGAAAGGACGCAAAAAATGCGCGAAACACCAAACCTTTCATAAATTTCGCGTCCTTTGGAGATTTTCGCGGTTATAAAACCGAACCCTTGAGTTAACCACGAAGCCTCCCCCATCAAAAAAATCCTTCACCCATTGAGTGATACAAGATGAAACACGCCGCCCGCATTTTCCTCCTCGTCACCGCCGCCGCGCTCCTCGCGCACTACCTGCCCATCGGCTGGCATATCCTCACGGCCACGCGCCAGCGCGCCCCCTTCGTTAACTACAGCGACACCGGCGCCGGGTTTCTTTTTATCCGCATGGAAGGAGCGGGCGGCAACACCCGCTTCTACTACGCCGACGCCGCCGGGCGCACCCTCGAACGCGACACCTTCGAGTCACTGCTGCCGCTCACCTACCACGCCCAACTCTACAAAAACGGCGCCATGCCGAAAGAAATCGGCGGCGTGGCCCTCTCCCCCGGCGCGCTCCGGCGCGAACAATTCACCCTCCGCGTCCGCCCCGGCCAACTCGACACCCCGCGCGTCCCGCTGCACCCCGTGTTTGAAACCGGTGACGGACGCGCGCGCCTCGAACCCCCGCCCGACTTCATGCGCATCACCGGAGCGGCGGCGCCAAGCGGAAGCGGCCTCCCGCCGCTTTCCGAAAAACGTCAGGAAACCGCTCCCACTCCGCCGCCACCGGCCACGCAGGCATCGCGCCGGCGCGCCATCGAGTTTCTCGACCCCCAAACCAACACCATCCTCCCCGAAAAAAGCGCCCTCTACTCCGACGCCTTCGCCCGCGCCCGCTTTGTCTTTCCCGTCACCGCCGCCGGCTCCAACCCCACCGCCCGCAAACCCTACGACGAAGGCCTCTACCTCGCCGACGCCGACGGCCAGACCTTCCTGCTCCGGCAGACGCGCGGCCAACCCGTCCTCCTCCGCGTGGCCGACCACGCCGCCGACCCCGCCGCATGGCGCGCGCTCCGCCCCCGCCACATCATTGTCAACGAAATCGAAACCCGCGAACTCCGCGCCCTCATCATCGACGCCGACGGCAAACCCTGGCTCGCCGTCGGCGAAAACCACCGCCTCGTCCCCCTCCCCGTCACCCGCTACGACCCCACCGCCGACACCCTCAGCCTGCGCGGCAACCTCCTTCACCGCCTCCTCGTCGTCCAGACCGCCCCCGCGCCCGGCGCCGCCCCCGTGCTCGAAGCCATTGCCCTCGACCGCGACTACCGCGTCCTCGCCCGCCACCACGAGACGCTTCCCGACCCCGCCGCGCGCCCCGCCGCCCGCGCCGGCCAGATGCTTTTTCCCCTCGTCTGGTGGCTGGCCGACGACACCTCCGGCTACCTCGGCTTCCACGCCCGCGTCACCCCCCGCGACCTCCTCCCCGCCGCCCTCGCGCTCAACGCCCTGCTCCTCGCCGCGCACCTGCTCCTTCTCCGCCGCCGCAAAACCCTCTCCGCAACCCGCCTCCCCGACCTCGCCGCCACCGCCGCCCTCGGCCTCTGCGGCCTGCTCCCCGCGCTCCTGCTCCCCCGCGCCGACTGATACCCGCGCCGCAAAATCCGCCACCTTTCCCCCTGATTTTACTTTGCCAACTGATGTCGCACCACCGGTATTTTATGGAGTGCGGGACTTTATTCCCGCTTTGGACGGGCCAATTTATTGGCCCGCCCGCTACCGACGCCGTGCGCGCGTGTGGCGGAGGAATAAATTCCTCCCTCAAAAGCGGGAATAAATTCCCGCACTCCATAAAATACCGGCGTCATAACACCAGTTAACAAAATAGGACTGACCACCATGAAAAAAGTAAACATATCATACCACCACCAATTGAGACTGAGACCGACTCACCTGTCGCTCATACTCCTCCTCGCGCTCCCCGCCGCCCTCCAAGCCGCCCCCAGCGCCTCGCCAGCCACCTCCGGCACGCCCAAGCCTGCTCAACCCCCGGCATCATCCACCGGGACTGATATCATAGAAAAAGAGGTTTACGCCACGCGCGACCAAGCGGGCAAATTCGTCCTCGACCACGAGGAAATTAACATGGCGCCCTCCCCCACCGGCACCATCAACGAAGCCCTGCGCTCGCGCTCCTCCATCCAATTCGATCTAAACTCCCGCAACAGCATGACAGGCGGCGATATCCACCCGCCCCGCATCTCCATTCGCGGCGCCCGTCACACCGATAACAACTTCCTCATAGACGGCGTTAGCAACAACAACAATATGAACCCCAACGGCTACTATGAAAGCCCTGGCGACGGCGCTAACATCGTCCCCGGAGGCGAGGCTCAAGCCATCTTCCTCGACCCCGACCTCCTTGGCTCACTCACTATATATACCTCCAACATCCCTGTTGAATACGGCGACTTCACCGGCGGTGTCATTGATGCCAAAATCCGCGACCCACGCACCGATGGTTTCCACGGCAGTATCAAATACCGCTATACAAGCGACCACTGGGCACGGCAACATTACCACTCCGATGTGGCCAGTCTCACGGAAACGACCCATTCCAGCAATGCGAATTATCAGCCGGTCTTCACGAGGCACCAATACGGCCTGTCTATCGAGAGCCCGCTCTCTTCCCACATCGCCGCCCTGTTAACCTACTCTGAAATCCGTTCTTATACACCGCGCTACGACACCACCAGATTTCCCGAAAAACACGACTATAAACAAAGCAACCAAAACATACTTTTGAAATTATCCTCATTTGATATTAGCAACTTCAAAAGCTCGCTCACATTTGTCTATGCGCCATTTGAACGCGATGGCGCGATGCCTGCCCGACGCAATGGCGATTATAAAATCGAAGGCGGAGGTTACAGAACCACTCTCGACTCCGAAGGCAAACTCTCCTTTGGCACGCTAAACCTTCTCTTATCCTATAAACACGACGACCAAAACCGTGATGG
>JAIRTK010000343.1 GCA_031254955.1 Opitutaceae bacterium | reverse complement strand
GAGGCGGCAAAGGCGAAAAATAGCGGGCGTTTTCCCGCCGGCATGCTGCCGCCCGCCGCGCTTCCGAAGCAAATGCGCGTCCCGCGCGCTGACGCGCCGGGACGCTGAAACCGTTTGCGTGTCCCGCGCCAGTTTTGCATGGCCGGGAAGAGGGGATTCACCACGAAAACACGGAGGTCAGAGGGAGGATTGTCCTCACGCGGAGACGCGGAGGCGCGGAGAGGATGTTTTGATAACTGAGGTTATGCGGACGGCTTATGGGATTGAGTGGCATGGGCGACCGCGTCCATGTGTCCGGGAGATTTGCGGCGCGGAGCGCCGTCCACGTGCAGGGACGCCCGTGCCACTCAATCCCACGGACGAATCGCCCGAACCGCCTGTGCCTTGCGAATCGCACTGCCTCGCGTTAATCTCGGTTAACAAAGGAGCATTCTATAACAGAGGTTACGCGGAGTCGGCAGGGAGGTCTCTCCAAGACCTCCGCCGGACGGGATGGACGGTTTGAAATTTCATAGATAATACCCCATTCCCAATGAAAATGATTCTTTTGTAGGGGTGTCGCTTGCGACGCTCGGCTTGATAACCGTGCTCCAGCAACGGGCTTCGCAAGCGAAGCCCCTACATGGCTCTGCTTCTAAAGGGTACTGTTCACTGGGAAAGGGTATAAATCGAAGCGTGGTGGCGGAGGCATCGGAGATGCCTCCCTACCGACTCCGCGTAACCTCTGTTATTAAAAACAAAGACTCTTGGCGCCTTTGCGCCTTCACGTGAGGTTTTTATGGCCTCCGTGTTCGTCGTGTTTCCGTGGTTAAAAAAGAGAGGGTTTTTAAACAAAGGGTGATGTCTCGATAATCGTCCGGCGCGCGGGGCGGTTTGAGCGCGGGCGCGGCGCTTACCATTTCCATTCCACGCCGCCGTAGAGCGACAGGGGTTCTCCGGCGAAAAAGCGGGCCTTGTCGGCGGCGGGGGCGGAAAAATTGCCTATGCCGGAATTGATGCCGCTGACATAGCTGCGGTCGAAGAGGTTGCGCAGGTCGAGGAAGAAGCCCGCGCCTTTTTTCGGCGCGTAGCCCGCGCTCAGCCCGACGATGGTGTAGCCCGGCGCGCGTTGCGTGTTCGCGTAATCGGCCCAGCCGCCGCGCGGTTGCCATGTGAGGGTGACGCCGCCGTGCCAGCCGGACGCGTGGCGGTATTGCAGCGCGGCTTGCAGCAGGTGCGGCGGCATGACGGGCAGGTCGTTGTTGCCCCAGAGGGGATCGCTGTCGAAGGAGAAATCGCTCCAGGTGTGGGCGGCGCGCAGGAGCAGGGCATGGCCGCGCGCGTCCGCGTGGGGGGCGGCGAGGCGCAGCAGGTCGAGGGACACGGAGGTCTCGACGCCTTGGTGGATGGTGCGGTCGGCGTTGCCGAATTGCGTGGGCATGCCGGCGGCGTCGGTCGCGAGCGAGAGCAGTTCGTTGCGCAGCCATGTTCTGTATCCGGTAATTTCATACATCAGCGGGCCGGCCGTGCCGCGCGCGCCGGTTTCGGCGGTGATGCCGTGCTGGGCGGAGTATTGAGTGGGCACGGCGCGGCGCGGGTCGGGACCGTTGATGAAATCGCCGGCGCCTAAGTGCGTGGTGAGCAGGGCGTCCCAAGTGAGCGGTTCCCAGTTGCGCGTGACGTTGGCGAACCATTGGAAGTTTTTCCGCTCGTAGCGCACGCCGAGGCGCGGGAGGAGCGCGGCGGAGCCGGCGCCGCCCGAACTGTCGGGGCGAGCGGTCCGGAGCGCGGCGTAGCGTTCGTCGTTGTTGCGGTTGGCGCGGGCGGCGGAGAGGGCGGTGACGAGCGTGAAGCCGCGTCCGAGCGCGAGCTGGTGGTCGAGCCAGAGTGTGGCGTTTTCGGCCACGAGGCGGTTGTGCGAGTGCATGAGGCCAACTTCGCGGGTGGCGATGGCAGGCGGCCTGCCGGGGCCGTTGAGGTGCACGCGCTGGTCGCGCCGGCCGAGTTGTGCGCGCAGGCCGAGCGTGAGGGTGTTTGGCAGCGAGAGGAGTTCGCCGCGCATGGTCCACGAGGCGTCCACGCCGCCGTCGATGTTGTTGGCGAAGGTGATGTTCGGGCCTTGCGTGAAATCATAGGTCACATAGGCGAGATACGCGCCGAGGCTGAGCGTGCTGTTGTTCGCGAACTGGCGCGTGAGGCGGTCGCCGAGGCGATATTGCGCGGTGTCGCGGCCGGTTCCGGAGCGTTGGGTGAATTCGTTCGCGGCGGTGCTGCCGGCGGCGATGGCCTCAAGCGTTTGCACGCCGGTGATTTCGACGCGGCTGCGCATGGCCGAGAGGTGGACGCGGTTGGTCCAGCCGTTGGGGAAACGCCAGCCGAAGTTGAGCGCGGCGCGCGCTGCTTCCTGGTGGTTGTAGTCGCGCCAGCCGCCGAGGGAGAAGCCTGTCATGGTGAGAAATACGTCGCGCGGGCCGTCCGTCGAGGAATGCGAAAGTTGCGCGCGGAAGTAGTCGTGCGCGCCCGCCTCGACGCGGGCCAGGCGCGGGCCGTCGATGCCGGTGGGCGACACGAGGTTCACCGCGCCGCCGAGGGTCGTGGAGCCGAGCGTGAACGCGTTGCCGCCGCGAAAGATGGAGGCGTGGTCGAGCATGGCCGGGTCGAGAAATTCCACGAAGTCGAAGCTGCCGTCGCTGAAGTTGACCGGGAAGCCGTCCTGCAAAAACAGGATGCCGCGCCCGCCGCCGGGGTCGCCGCCGCGCTGGATGCTCGCGCCGCGGATGCTCAGGCGCGGGTGGTCGATGCCGCCGAACGCCGTCAACACGAGCACGCCGGGCTGGAGTTGGAAGAGGTCGGCGGGCGTGTTGAGCCGCCCGATGCGCAGCGCGGCGGCGTCCACCAGGCCCGTGCCGCCGGGTATCTCCGCCAATGCCTGCGAGGCGCGGAGTATCTCGGGGCGCGAATCCTCGACGCGCAATCCCGGCAGCTCAATGGGCGTTTCCTGCGCCGTCGCGGCGCCGGGTAAGAGCAGACAGGCGGCGCCCAGGGCGAGCGCGGAGAGACGCGCGCGGCATCGGCCCGAGAGGCCAAGCGAGAGGACGCGCGACAGGCGCGTGGGGACAAGAGGCAGGTGGATGAATGCGGGAGGCATGGATTTTTGGAGGAATAGTGGATTGAAGGACTGGAAATCGGGCGCAAGACGCGGGCTTCCTAGAAAAGATTCACTGTGTTTCACAAAAAATCTATTCTTAATTTAACTAAAGTTACGCGGGCCGGCGAATTTTGGGCAGGGCGGTTTCGCCGAGACCGCCGACATTTGCCAAGGAAGGCCGCGGCGGTTCTCAGGCATCTCGCTTCGCTCGGAACGCCGAAACCGTCCTACCCGCTACAAGCTAGTTCCCATTGGAAAAGGGTATAAGAGCCTTTTCGGTTTATTGTGCCGCCAACGCAAGAGGCCTGGCGCGGGAGCGCCGGTAGGGAGGCCTCTCCGAGGCCTCCGTGACCACGCTCCGATTTTCCTATGAAAGCCCAAACATCCAGCCACGCCCG
>JAIRTK010000334.1 GCA_031254955.1 Opitutaceae bacterium | reverse complement strand
AATTACTAATTCCCACCAACAGCCAGAACACTAATAATCACTAATAAAACAAACATCGCATGGGTATTAATTAGCGTTTTGATGATTAGTGGAAATCAGTAACGAATCGTTGATTTAAGCGCGGAGGGCACGGGGCCGTGAGAAAAATTTCGCTGAGACTCCCTGGGGTGGACGATTCCGTCGGGGACGGTGCTTTTTATTTGCGGGCGGCGTCTGGGCGGGGGGCGGGTTTGCGGCGGGGGGGCGTTGCTTTGGACAGGAACAGCGCGGCGAATGCGATAAGCGACCACGGCGACAAGGCTCCGCCGCCGCCGCCGCCTCCTCCTCCTCCCGCATTGTCAGGCGGCGGCGGATTTTGGCCGGGCGAAATGGCGAGCAGGGTCTGGACTTTGTTGTCGAGGCCGATCCGGCGGATCGCGCGGTTGCCGGTGTCGGCTATATACAACTCCCGGCCACGGCCCAGCGCCACGCCTCGGGGTTGGTTGAACAGGGCGGCGGTGCCCGTCGCGTCCTTGAAGCCGGCGAGGCCGGCGAGGGCGCCGGCGTCGGGGGCGCCGGCCACCGTGCCCACCCAGCCGCCGGGCGCGATTTCGCGGACAAGGGAGTTGCCGGTGTCGGCTATATATAATGTCCCGTCGATGTCCGCGGTGATGCCTTCGGGGTGGTTGAACAGCGCGTCGTCCCCGGCGCCGTCCATCCAGCCGGGGACGCCGGCGTTGCCCGCGAGGGTGGTCACGCGGTTGGCGTCGTCCAGGTCCACTTTCCGAATCACGTGGTTGCCGGTGTCGGCGATGTATAAGAGTCCGGCGGCGGTTGGGCCGGGGGTCCAGGCGATGCCGGCGGGCGCATGGAAACGGGCGCCGGGGCCGGGGCCGTCGTCCGCGCCCGGCGTCTCCAGTTTTCCGGCGATGAGGCTCCGGTCGCCGGTGGCGGCATTGATTTTGCGGATCACGTGCGCGGTCCGGTCGGCGGCGTAGATGTTGCCCGCCGTGTCCGTGGTGATTCCCGCCGGGCCGCCGATGTCGCCGGTGGCGAGGGTGCCGACTTCCCGGTCGGCGGTGATGGCGCGCAGCGCGCCGTTGCCGAAGTCGGCCACGTAGAGCGTGCGGGCGCGCGCGGCGAGGCCGAGGGGGCGGTTGAAGAGGGCTTGCGCGGCGGGGCCGTCGGTCGCGCCGGAATGGCCGGGGGCGCCGGCAAAGGTGTTGATATAAACGGCGGGGCTGTCCGGTGGCGTGAGGATGTGGATGGCGTGGTTTTCCGTGTCGGAGACATAGAGGATGCCGGCGTCGTCCACGACCACGGTGGCCGGGGCGAGTAGCGGGCCGGTGGCGTCGCCGGGCGTGATGGTGACTTCCGCCGGTTCGCTTAGCGTGGAGCCGTTTTGGCCGGTGACGCGGACGCGGTAGATGCCGGCGTCGGCGGGCGCGCCGGCGAGGGCGAGGGCGGGGGTGGTGGCGCCGGGGATGTCCACGCCGTCGCGCTGCCATTGATAGGTCAGTCCGTTTTCGGTGGCGGAGATCGAGAGTGTGAGCGGGGTCCCGCAGGGGGTGTTTTGTTGCGCGGGCGGCTGGGTGGTGATTTCCGGCGCGGCGTGGTTGACGATGCTGATGGCGGTGGCGGCGCTGTCCGGGCTTTCGCCGTAGGTGTTGATGGCGGAGACGGTGTAATAATAGGTTTGGTTGTCCGACAGGCCGGAGTCGGTGTGGCCGGGCGGGGCGCCGGCGGGCGGGGCGGTGATTTTGGCGATGGCGCGGAAGGCGCCGCCGGGGGAGGCGGCGCGTTTTATCTGGTAGGCAACGGCGCCGGGCGCCGGTTGCCACGCGAGGCGGGCGCGTCCGGCGCCGAGGTCGGAGGCGGACAGGCCGGCGGGGGCGGCGGGGGCGGTGCCGTTGAGGATGCGCGTGGTGGTTTCGAGGGCGGGGGCGCCGGTCCGTTCCAGGCGGAGTTTGAAGCGGATGGCGTCGCCGAGGGGGATGTCGTGCGCGCTCAGTTCGTAGGGTTTTTCGGTTTTGACGCCGATGGTGCGTAGGGCGCCGGCGGCGTCCTCGAACTGGAGGGTCATCCTGCCGCCTTCGGGCACGCCGGTGAGGCCGACGTAGAAGGAGTCGGCGCCGTGGGGCGAGCGGATGCGGAAGGCGTGCAGGTCGCCCCAGGCGGTGTCGATGGTCGTGGTCAGCGGTTTTTCGGAGAGCGGGGGGCAGGCGGGCCACGCGTCGTCGGGGGTGGCGTCGAAGGTGAGCACGGCCCAGCCGCCGCGCGCGAGGGCGACGGGGTAGCGGCCTTCGCCGTCGGGCGGGAGGGCGGATACGGCGCCGGTGGCGTCGCGCAGGCGGGCGTCGGCGAGGGGGGCGATGCCCAGCGCGGCGGCGTCTATAGAAACTTTGGCGGCGGTGGCGTCGTGCGCTTGGTTTAATAAAACGAGGTGGAATTTGCCGGCGCTTTGCGCGCCGAAGTAATCGACTGTGTGGGTGTCCACGTTGAATTTTATATTGTCGAGCCAGAGGCGGCAGGCGGGGTCGTCGAAAATCCGTCCGGGGCTGCCGCCGTAGATGCGGGAGGAGAACCAGACGTAGCCTTGGGATTTGACATAGGGGAAGCGGATCGCGCCTCTGGTGCGCACGTCGGCGTCGGTCATAATATAGTCCACGATCGAGGCGAGGTGGACGGGGACGTGGTGCCAGTAGAAGGAGTTGAGGTCGGGGCCTTGGTTGGGGTAGTCGGGGTCGTGCTGCAAGTCCATGTAGAGGTTTATATAATAGCCGGGGTAATTGGCGCCGCGTCCGATGATGCCGTTGCGGGCGTGGATGCGCCAGTAGTCTTCGCCGGTGTGGCCGGCGAGGCGGAGGAGGTTGGCGACCCAGACGGTGTTTTGCATGCTGCCCATGCCCATGTCCGCCGGGGCGTAGTAGGTGTCGGCCTCGACGCCGAAGCCGGCGGTGGCCGGCAGCCAGGCGGGGACGGTTTTTTCGGCGAACTCGGGGTGCGCGGGGATGGTGAAGGTGCCGGCGGCGTTGGTCAGGGTGGTTTCGCGCTGGCTGTCGAACACGATGGTGGCGCCGGCGGGCCAGCCGGCGGGCCAGCCGAGGCGGAAGCGGTCGTCGTTGTCATACCAGTTGGTGCGGTGGTTTTCATGGTGTCCGCCGGGGTAGAGCGTGAGGGTCGCGCCCTCGGGGACGACGGGGTGCACCCACACGCCGGCGGCGGTCTGGGCGGCGCCTTGGCGGGCGCGGGCGAGCAGTTCGGGGTCGCCGGTCAATTCATACAAATCGAGCAGGTCCCACCAATAGGGATAAAAGGCGCCGTAATTATAAAAGCCTTTGCGGTCTTTTGGCGTCTCCAGGGACGGGTTAAAGGCGGTGGCGGCCCAGGACTTGGCATCGGCGGTTGTTTCCGCGAGCAGGGCCGGGTCGCGGGTGCTTCTATACAAGGCGAGTTTTTCCGACCAGGTGGGGACGCCGCTGGTGGGGCGGACCTGGCCGCCCGGCGTTTTCATGTTGTCGCGCAGCCAGGGGTTGAGGCCGCCGAGGAGTTCGTCGAAGCCTTGCCATGTGGCGGTGCCGAAGGAGCGGTTTCTGAAGGACAGGCGGGTGTCCGCTTCGTAATTCACGTAGCCCACGCCGGCTTCTTCGTTGCTGATGAGGGCGTAGTGGACGTAGGGGCGGCTGAGGGCGTATTCGAGCGAGGGCAGGCCGCGTTTTTGATAAAATCCGGGGTCGCGCGTGAGGAGGGCGGCGGAGACGAGCATGAGCGGGGCGGACTGGGTGGCGGTGCTGGGGGCTTCTATATTGGACGGGCCTTTGAGGTTGTCATACCAGCGGAAGGCGGTGTCGGGTTGTTGTATGAGTTTTATCATATTGAGGGCCTGCCAGGTGAGGGAGCTGGTCCAGGGTTCGCGGTAGTCGCGCAGGCGGAGCACGCCGGTGTCGGCGTCGCGCATGGTTTCCAGCCACGGGCGGGGGGAGGTGAGCACCCACCAGGCGGCGTTGAGAGTCGCACCGGCGTCGATTTTCGAGTCGCGCCCGCCGAGGATGGGGGAGAACACGACGGGCTGCGCGCCGTTTTCGCGTCCGCGCAGGGAGAAGCCGTGGGTGGCGTTGTCGCGCATGGCCCATTCGGTGGCGAGGCGGTCGGGGTCGGCGACGACGCCGTGCGTCAGCGGGAGCGCGCCGAGGGTTTCGACGAGCGCGAGCGGGTGCGAGGCGAGGGAGGACATGAGCATGGAGGGCACGTCGGGGAGGCGTTTGAACTGGTAGAGCCAGGGGAGCTGGACGGCGGCGACTTCGGTGTCGGCAAAGCCGCCTGCGCCGGCGGCGGCGAAGGCGAGCGAATACCAGCCGTCTTGCGTGACGGTGAGCATGGGTTCCATGCGCGCGGCGAAGCCGGTCTCGGGCAGGCTCCAGGTCACGGCGATTTCGGCGGGGAGGCCGGCGGCGGTGGCGGCGGCGGCGGTTTCCTGTGGCAGGGCGTAGCGGAGCGTGACGGAGGCGCCGTCGCCGGACGACTTGACCTGCACCGGCAGGTAGCGGGCGCGGGCGTTGCCGGCGAGGAAGGCGTTGCGGGTGTCCACGGGCAGCGGCCAGGTGTGGCCGGCGAGTTCCCATTCCTCGTTTTCGACGGATTTCCAGCCCGGCTCCCATCCGTAGGTGATGGGGGAGGCAGCGGCGTCGGCGCGGATGAGGTGGACGGGTTCCAAGCGCGCCCGCCAGATTTGGCCGGCGGCGGCGCCGGTGCGGAACTCGACTTCGCGGAGCAGCACGTCCTGCCCGCCGACGGTTTGCGCGCGACGGAAGCGCACGGTCTGGTCCGCGTTTTGCAGGCGCGCCGCCACGCCGTCGTCGCCGTCGATGACGTCGGGCGTGGCGAGTTCGGAGGTGGCGACGGGGACGCGCACGGCTTGCACCAGGGCATGGCTGGAATGGTTGTTCGTGTGGTCCGGGTTGTACACGTCGAGAGCGTCGCGGGTGACGGTGTTGGGGTCGAAGTCGGCGCTGGTGATGAGCAGCGCCTCCAGGCGTCCGTTGGACTGGATGTGTTTCACCTCGATGGTGTGCAGCCCGGCGTCCAGCGTCAGCGGCGCGGCGAGGGCTTTTTCCCAATACCAATACCAGCCTTCCCTGTCGTCCATGCCGTCGTGCTCGCCGCATTCTTTGCCCGGATCATTTTGGTCAATCGACACTTGGAAAAGCCGAGTGCCGGGGCTGGTGCTATAGTCGCACGACAGCGCCCAGACCATGCAGGCGCCTGGCTCGGCGAGGGTGAAGCCGGCCAAGGCGCTGCCACCGGTGCCGACCGACCGGATGAAGGCCCTCTTGGTGCCGTCCCCTTCCGGGCGGATTTCCCAGCCGCCGTGCGCAGCGAAGGTCTCGGGTTCCAGCAGAATCGTGTTGGCGGTGGCCGGTGGCGCGCCTTCCAGCGCGGACGGCGCGGACGGCGCGAGGGCGGCGAGCAGGAGGGCAAACAGCGCGGACGGGCGCGGGAGCGGGCGGCGGGCGGCCTGGCGCCACGCGGCGAATCGGGAATTTGGATTACCAAGGGATGAGGGCATGGGGGGAATTCGAGTTGAGGAGGAACATACTGACAGATTATGCCCGATATGGAAACAGATTGGCGTTCAACCGTTGACTTCCCCGGCGGAAAGGGGGGCGTGGAGGGAGGAAAGAGGGGGTGGACGGGGAGAGAGAGTGTATGGGGGAGACGATTGCTAAATAGGTATTGATATTATTTTTTGAGCAGGTAGAAGAGGATACTGATGGCGAGGTTTGTTGGTTTTTTTGTATAATAATAAACTTTTCTGCGAAATCGAGCTAGAGAGTGTCGTCACAAGCTTGGCTTGGCCAGCGCGAAGCGCCTTTGAGCAGGTTTGGAAACCTGCGTTACGAAAAACCGCACCTTGCGACAGCATAAAC
>JAIRTK010000308.1 GCA_031254955.1 Opitutaceae bacterium | reverse complement strand
CCATTACCGGCCCGACGCCGCGGGCAACGTCACGCGCGGACTCGCGCTGGTCGAGCAGGGCGCGGGCAACATCGTGTTTTCCGGGGACGGCCATTTGACGGCAGTGCTCGGCGTGGACGACCTCATCGTCGTGCATACGCCCGACGCCACGCTCGTCGTGCCCAAGGCCAAGGCGCAGGAAATCAAGCGGCTCCTGAAGCGCGTCGAGACGCTGCAAGGGGCGTCGAAGTGGCTGTAAAGAAAACGCCCGGACGCGCGGCCTCGCTTTGAAGCGCAGACGTCGAAGTCTGGGAGGGAAGGGGAGGGGGCGATGCAAAGTCGAGTCGTGTCAGGACGCTTGCGCAAGGAGCGGCGGCGTCCCGCCGCCGGACGCGCGCAACGCGCGCGCCCGTTCCCACGCGGGCTTTCCCTCGCGGGCCTTTGCGCAGCCCAGCGCAAACGGGCGTTAGCGCAACCTAATACCCTTTCCTAATGAAAATCACACTATGGACGCCTCGCCCTACCTGAAGGGGGATTTCCATTCGCAAATGCTATAACCACCTTCGCAAACGGGCGAGGCTTTCGCCTCGTCCGGCGGCGGGACGCCGCCGCTCCTTGCGCGAGCGTCTTTTCTCCTCCCTTTTGATTCCTCATCCCTTTTCCGTCTTCGTCCCTTTTGATTCTGACATCACTATGAATAGACGTATTCGCCAACCCGGTTTTCGCCGTGATGCACAATTCAAAGCCCGTTAACGACTGGCCGGAGGCGGTAGGGAGGCCTCTCCGAGGCCTCCGCAACCACGCTCCGATTTACCCATGAAATTCCAACCATCCTACTCGGCCCGGCGGCGGCCTCGGCGAGGTTTCCTTACCGGGGCTGCCGCGCGCCGACCCTCGTAACCTCAGTTATTAAAACTTCGCGCTTTTCGCGCCTTCGCGTGAGACCAAAAATGAGAACAATCCCCCTCTGTGCCCCGTGTCCCTTCATTTCGTAATACTATCCTGAAAATCGTGCGCAAAAGCGTCCGATTTTCCTATGTTCCGAGGGGGAGGAAAAGCTCGCGCAAAGGCACACAGGCACGAAAAAAAATGGCAGATTGATGGCTTCGCGCCTATGTGCCTTCGTGTGAAAACCTCCGGTTTCTTCGGTTGCGGCGCAGCCACTCTATGCCTTCCGAGTCTCCGTGGCGAAATTCATTTTACCTGCCATTCAAAAGAGCGAGGTTTTAGTCAGCGATAGGCCCTAAAATGAAAAGGATGACTGCATGGCGCCTTGCTTTTATACTCCTTGCGCCTGGTCTTACTGTAATAATTTGACAAGCTGGCTATGTCCTGAAAATTGGCAATAAGCAGAGGAGTTTGGAATTCATTATACACTCGTTATAAAACCATAACCCAGGCCCCCTCCTACCCATGCACATCAGATACAGGCATTCTGTCTTCGCGCGGATGATGGACGGTGCTTTTCTCGCCGCCGTTTCAGTATCATCCGTTTTCTCCCAAGCCGTCAGCAATGACACGGCCGTCAATGAGCCTACTCTCTCATCCGTAACTTCATATTCTTCAACAAATTACCCAACCAACCCCCGGCTCTGGTGACGAGGTGATCATGCTGTCCCCCTTCCAGGTGGATTCCACGAGAGAGAAGGGCTATTTCGCTGAAAACACCCTCGCGGGCAGCCGCATGAGAACCAATATAGCGGATTTGGGCGCGGCCATCACGGTCGTTACCAAACAACAAATGGATGATACGGCCTCGCTCGATGTGAACGATATCTTCCGTTACGAACTCGGCACCGAGGGGTCCACCACTTACACGCCGGATGTCAGGAACGGCAACCGCCCCGATGGTGTGTTCGAGTCGATTGCCGGAGGCAATATCGGCGGCGCGCTGACCGCCTCCACCAACGCCACGGCAAACCGCGTCCGCGGCCTCGGTTCGCCCAGCTTTGCGCTCAATTATTATCAGACGCTTCCCCAGATACCGTTCGATTCCTACAACACCGCCTCCGTCGAAATCAATCGCGGCCCCAACTCCATGCTCTTCGGCATGGGCAGTCCGGCGGGCATCGTCAACCAAAGCACCGCGCAGGCCCAGATAAATAAAAACAACGCCCAGGTGCAAATCCGCGTGGACGACCGCGGCTCCGAGCGCGCCAGCTTCTCATTCAACAAAAGCCTGATCGACGGCAAACTCGCCATCTACGGCGCGCTTTTGTATAACGACCAGCAATTCGAGCGAAAGCCCTCCTATGATATAACCCGCCGCCAGTATGGCGCGATCACCTACAAGCCCTTCAAAAAGACCACGCTGCGCGCCACCATCGAGGGTTATGACAATGACAACCGCCGCCCGAACACGCTCGCCCCCATCGACGGCGTGAGCGAATGGCGCAACGCCACGCTGCCCAACGGCAAGTTTGTCGGCATGCCCGTGTATGACGCGAAGACCCACAAATTCATCTCGCTGGCCACGGGGGAGGAAATTTCCATGCTCGTGGGTTCGCAGAATTCCTACATGGCGGATGCGCTCAGGAATTATATCGAGCAGCGCGAGGACTTCGACGGGACCAAGTGGAATGCCGAGAAAACCCAATACAACGGCATCTCCATCTTCGGCGGAAACGCGATCAGCGACATCAACTCCATCCTTTACGTGCCGGGCATGGCCACGTATAACGCGAGGACGATCATGCAGGTTTCCAACGGGAACTTGCAGCGCTGGTTCCAGCCCCTGGGCGGCAACCGGCCGGCGACCGGCCATTGGAGCGAGCCGGCCGCCACCCGCTATCCGTTCAGCACCACCGCGGGGGACGCCAATTATGTTTATGACAATCAGGTCTGGACGGACATCTACGACTGGTGGCAAGTGGAGAACTCGCCTTACTCCATGGCAATCAACGAGCCTTATTTCGGCCAGAAACTCTATCCGGGCGTGACCGACCGCTCGATTTATGACTGGAAGAAGGTCAATCTCCTCACGATGAATTTCGGCAGCCAGCGAAATACCAATTATAATGTCGAAATCGAACAGGAGATCATCCCCGGACTGCTCCATTTCAGCGCCGGCTGGTTCCGCCAGGACTTCGACTCGCTGCAAAGCTACACCGTGGGCCAGTTGAATACGACCACCCTCAGGGTGGACACCAATATATATAATTCGGACGGGACGCTGAACCCCTTTTTCGGCCAGCCCTATGTGCAGGACGACGCGGCCATCGACCGCATCGAAAGCTCCGCGACGGTTGACCAATATCGCGCCATGCTCGCCTACACGCCCGATTTCACCAAGAACCGCAACTGGACCAGATGGCTTGGCCGCCACCAGATCATGGGGCTGGCGTCCTATCTGGACCATGAGCAGACCGGCCTCCGTCGGCGCCTGGGCTTTGGCTACGGCTCGACGGAAGGCGAGTATCGTTACACGGCGAATCCCACTGTCGCGGGCTGGAAAAGGCAAAGCAACGCCACCATCCGCCGCCATTTCTATCTTTCGGACATTGCGGGAGGCCCTTCCGCCGGTGTCGTCACCCAGGCGTCCGGCGGGCTTGACGCCAGCGTCCTCGACGCCTCCGTCGCGGTTTATGATTATGCGCAAAACCAGTTCAAGGAGGTGGACATGACCATGATCTGGAACGTCTCCGACATCGAGACGGCGAAGTCGGCGCGCAAGCTCACCTCCTACAGCGCGGGCTGGACCGGCTACCTGTGGGAGGACAGAATCATCACCACCGCAGGCGTCCGCCGCGACATCAACCGCACCCGCAACACCGACATCGCCAAACCCGCCGATATCTCGCAGTCCGCATGGGATCAAATATATTATGTTGATGGTTATTATCAATACGGGGAGATATTCAAACGCTGGAACAACTGGAGCAGGCTGAGCGGCGTCACCAACACCGCGGGGGCGGTTGTGAAGCCCTTCCTGAACTGGGAACCCATTGCCAAACGCGCCGGCGACAGCCTCTTTTGGGAATTTGTCGAGAACCTCGGTTTCAGTTATAATAAATCGGATAATTTCGACGCGCCGGCGGCGACCTATGTCGATCCGTTCGGCACCGTGCTGCCCAAACCCCAAGGGGAAGGAAAGGACTACGGCGTCCAGTTCTCGCTCTTCAAAAACAAACTCTTCGCCCGGGTGAACTGGTTCGAGTCCAACAACGACAACGTGCCGTATCTCGGCGCCTTGGAGCGGGTCATCTATCATATCGACACCACCGCCTACCGCGGCTGGCTGGAGCATATCTACATGCTCAATGACGGCGGCGACCCCTCGACCACGAACTGGACATATCCTTGGACCGCCGGCAGTTCCGGCGCGGACCAGAACAAGGTAAACGCCATGCGGGAATGGGTGGGTGAAAAATGGGGGCTGAACAATGACTATGATTATTATAATCACTTGGGCGGGGCCGTCAGGGGAACCACCTCGGCCGAGGCAAAGGGCGTCGAAGTATCGGTCAATTACAATCCGCTGCCCAATTGGACCATCAAGGCGACCGCGAGCAAGGTCACGACCACGAACACCAATATCAACAAGGAGTATGAGGAGTGGTTCGCGCTGCGCAAGCCCGTGTGGGACGCCGCCCGGGCCGTGGATTTCCTGAATGCCACGGGGCTGGCGACACTGAACCGGCTCGGCGGCGTCAGCAGCTACCGGGTCTCCGATGACCCCAACAGCGAGGCCAGGGGCAACATCGAGTACTTCTGGAGCAGCGTGAATTTCAGGAATGCGAATAACGCGACCACCATCACCCAGAACAGCAACGTCGGCTGGACCACGGTGGAAAATTATTACAAGGCGGTGCTGGTTCCGAACGCCATTCTGCAAAAGGACATGGAGGGCCAGCAGGCCATGGGGCAGCGCAAGTATAATTTCACCTTGGTGACCAATTACGCGTTTGACCGCGGCCTGTTGAAAGGCTGGGCCGTCGGTGGCGCCCAGCGTTGGACGGACAAGGCCATCATCGGTTATTACGGCAAATCCTCCGGAAACAACGGCACGACGCTGGACATATCGGACATCTCCCGGCCCATTTATGATGACGCGACGTGGTACACCGACCTCTGGATTTCCTACACGCACAAGATTCTCAACGACAAGGTGCGCATGAAATTACAGCTCAACGTGGCCGATCTCTTCCAAGACGGCGAACTGAAACCCATGAGGGCGGACTGGCTGGGCCGGCCTTATGCCTACCGTATTATTGATTCCCGCCAATTCATACTCACGGCCACGTTCGATTTCTAGGGCGTTTTAACTAAACCTCCGCGGTCGCCGGGAGTGTAACCCAATGGATTACACTCCCGGCTGGCTCAAGTATGTTTCAGATTGAATGCTTCTCCGATACATCCGCTTTTTGTCTCACCATGCGATTCCATCTCCGATCATATACCAGCACCCTTGTGCCATTGGATTTTTTCAATGGAGGGACGGCCTCCGTGCCGTCCGCGCTCACTTGCGACGGACGGCACGGAGGCCGTCCCTCCAGAAGTCGAAGTTTTAAGCGACGTTGGTTTTATTTCGCCCTTGTTTTTTCTCTGTTTTTCTCCGCCCGGACGGTCGCGGCGGCGGACGGTGGTGGGGCGCCCGGGAGCGGCCTGCTTTTCCACCTGTCCGCCGACCACGGGACAAACGCCGACTATTCCGCCGCCGGCGCGCCCGGTGCCACCTTTGCCTCCGGCGTCACCACCATCCCCGACGGTGCGCGCGGCCCCGCGCTCAGTTGCGGCGATTTCCAGCGGCTCGCGTGGAGCGCCCCCGGCAATATCTTTGCCCAGCGCGGCACGCTCTCCTTTTTCTGGCGCTCGCGCTATCCCGTCGGACCGACCGAGTTTCCCGTCTTTCGCGTGGGCTTCGGCGACCACTCAAGCTGGGACATGACCTGGCTGCGCATCGACTACAACGGGCGCGGTTTCGACGCCTTCGTGACCGACGCCAGCCTCTCGCGCACCCGTGTCTCCGCCTCCCTCGCGCCCTTTCCCGCGCCGTCGCAATGGACGCACATCGCGTTTTCCTGGGATGAAACCCGCGGCGTTTGTCTTTATATCAACGGAAAACCCGCCGCCGAAAAACGTCTTGCCGCGCCCGCGCGCTATGACATTGCCCTCGACCAGTTCGGCCCGCACTCCCGCATCATCAGCCCGTATGCCGTCCAGAGCGCCTACAGCTTCACCCGCGGCGGCGACATCGACGAGATTCGCATCTACGATCACATGCTCGACGAAGCCGGAATCGCTCGTCTCGCCTCGGAGGGCGCGGGTGCTCCCGTCGTTTCTACGGCGCCCGTCCGCGGCCTCGCCGATTCCCGCTGGCGCGACGAATGGTATTTCCGCCACGGCTGGGACCTCCCCGGCGGCGCGCCGCCCGCGCTGGATGCCCCGGCAACGACCGTCCGCAAGGTCGAGATACACGATGCCTTCGACTTGAAACGCTGGTGGTGGAAGGCCACCGATGGCATCCGCGAAACCACCTGGCCCGGCGTTTACAACCGCTCGCGCTTGCCGGGGCGCAACGACTACTTCCAGTTGCCCGACTGGGATTGCTACAGCGCCTCGGGCAACGCCATCACCTTCCACCTGCCGCCCGAGCCGTGGAACCACCTTGAAATTTCCGGCGCCGCCTGGGGCAGGATGGAGCTGCTTGCCTTCCCCGACGGGCGGCGCACCGGCTACGACACCGCCGCCGGCGAAATCCCGCCCTACGACGACACCGCAGCCACCGTCACGCCGCTCTTCGAGCGTCCGCGCGCACGGGAAAGAACCGCACACCGGCTCGAACGGCCCGTCACCGGCCAGCGTATCCGATTCATAAATACAATGCAGGAGGAACCCATCGGCGAGCTTTCCGCCTGTCACGTCACCGCCGCCGCCGGGCCGGCCTCCGCTCCCCGGCTCGCCTGGCGTCTCGGCCTGCCGGGAGCGGACGGGCTTCCGTCGTCACTTGCCGCGCTCACCGCGCACATCGCCGGACGCCATCCCGCCGACGAGCGCGCGATCCTCGTCGCGGCGTCCACCGGGGCCGGCGCGTCCGCGACCGCCGCCGGACGTGTCCCGCCCGCCGCCGCCGGACTTCCGCTCGTCCACATCCTTATCCCCAACGATTGGAACTCGCGCGACGACGCCCTCGACGGCATCGCCATCGACCTCCCCTCGCTCCCGCTCGCGCCCACGCACCCCGGCGGCCTCGTCCCCTTCAACATCCAAGTCAAGGACCCGCTCTGGCCCGCGCGCAATCTGCTCGATTTCTCCTTCAGCCTGCGCTCCGACGGCGCCGCCACCCCGCCGCGCGCGCTCTGGCTCGATTTGCGCGACCGCCTTCTCCCGCCCGGCAAATCCCTTTGGCTCACCCTTGCCTCCGCCTCGCCCGATTTCACGCCCGACGCCCTTGCCGGCGCCGAAATTCGCTTCGTGTTCAAACCCCGCGAGGCCGCGCGCGCCGAGCACGAGCTAGATCGCTTCACGCAGGTCCGCGACAACTACGCCATGCAGGTGGAGGAAAAACCCCGCGGCCCCAAGTTTGCCCTTTGGAACCGTTTCTCCGCCGACCTCGGCGACCTCCTGCGCGTCAATCCCACGCATCATCTCGGGCGCCTCTACGCCGCCGCCGTGGGGCCGGCTGCCGGACCGGTTCTGGCGCCCGACGTTCCTCCGCTTCCCGATCCCGCGGACGGGGCGCCGCTCTGGGCCGCGCGCCAAGTCCAGCTCCTCGGCCACGTCGCCAAATTCGTGAACTGGTATATCGACCACCGGCAGATTGCCGACGGCGAATTTGGCGGCGGCATCCCCGACGACACCGACCTCACCAACACCTGGCCCGGCCTCGCGCTCATGGGCGTCGATCCAGAAAAAATCCGCTCCTCCAACCTCGCCCTGCTCGAAGCCGCCTACGCCAACGGCATGTTCACCCGCGGCCTCAACACCATCCAGACCGACGAACTGCACAACTACGAGGAAGGCATCAACGCCCTCGGGGAATGCCTCATCGCCCGGCCCTCCAGCCCGCTCCTGCTGGAGCGCGCCATGGAAACCACCCGCGCGCTTCACGGCATCACCGGCGTCAATGCCGCCGGTCACCGCCATGTGCGCTCCTCCTACTACGGCGCCAGCCGTGTCGCCACCGAGATGCCCTGGGGCGCCGCGCGCGCCTACGCCTACCTCACGTTCCAACCCGCGCACCTCCTCGCCGACTACAATGGCAACCCCGGCGCGCGCCGCCTCCTCACCGAGCTTGCCGACGGACTCCTCGCCCACCGCCGGGCCGGCGCCGATGGCCGGCACGGCATTCCCGCCATCATCCGCTTCGAGGACGATGCCGCCCTCGCCGCGCCCGTGCATCCCTATTTCCCCTGGCCGCTCTTTTGGAATGCCTGGCAATGGACGGCGGACCCGAAATACCTCGACCCCGTCTTCGACGGAGGCGTGACCGCCCTCGTCAACATAAACGCCAACGCCATCGACATCCTCGGGCTGCGCGACCGTGTTGATCCGGCCCGGTTGACCGCTGCCGATGCCGGGCGCGCCTTGGTTCCGCCCGGCTCCGTTTCCGCCCCGGACCGCGCCGACGGGAACCGCACTCTCGCGGGCATCCAGCGCGGCGCCTCCTTCGCGTATCTCCGCTGGCAGTTGACCGGCAACATGGCGCTGCTCGCCGACACCTACACGGCGCAGATTCGCGCGTGCCAGCTTCTTGAATACATCAACACCGAGGGATCGCTCTGGACCGACCGCGTGGGCGTGCCCACCTCCGACCTCCAGCGCGCGCGCCTCGGCGGCATCGCCCTCGCCCGCAATTCCATTTTCCACGGCCACGCCGTGAGCTGGCGTTTCCATGCCCCGGCCACCGCGCAAAGCCTCGCCATCCTCATCCCCGACGCCACGCCCGACTCATTCACGCTCATCGTCTGCAACCTCGACGGCGCGCCCGTGCGCGCCACCCTCACCGGCGGCCCGGTCCTCAACCCCGGCCAGTGGGAAGTCACCCAAGGCATCGACCTCGACAACGACCACCGCGCCGACACCTCCATCCAGCCCGCGCGCACGCTCGCCTTCGGGCGCGACGACGACATCGACCTCGTATTTCCGGCCCGGGCCACGAGCGTGCTCGGCTTTCGCAAAACCGCCCCCGGCACGCCCTACTCGCAACGGCCCGATCTCGGCATCGAGCCTCGCGACATCACGCGCCGCGCGCCCGGCGTGCTCGGCGTTGTCGTCCACAATCTCGGCTCGGTCGATGCCCCGGCCTCGACGCTCGCCCTCGTTGACGCCTCCGGCGCGATTCTCGCGTCCGCGCCGGTTCCCCCGATTCCCGCGCCCCTCGACCTGTATCCAAAAACCGGATCAGTCGAACTCGTTTTCCCTCCGGACGCCGATCTTGCCGCCGCGCGCCTCGTGGTCGATCCCGATCACCGCATCGAGGAAATTTCTCGCAAAAACAACAGCGCGCCGCTCGGCGAAACCCCCTGACCATCACGCCCGTCGCCAGTCACCCGTTGCCCGTCGCCTTGCGCTCGTTGCCCGTCGCCCGTTGTCCGTTGCCCAGTGTCCGGAGTCCAGCATCCAGCAGCCGGAACTCCGACGCTCTGCCTTCAACACCCGCCACCCGGCGCTCGTGGCCGATGCGAAGCATCGCCGGTTTGGGCATCGCGACTTTGGCGGCGCGGAACGCCGTCGCATGGGAGGGTCGCCCATGCCACTCGACCCGCGCTTCCGTTTGTGACCGCGCCCGCCCGCCTCGCCCTCAACGCAGGCGGCGCGGGCGGAGGGAGGGAAGGAGGGCAAGGGCGGCCAGAAGCCAGCCGGTGGGCGCGCCGCCGCCACCGCCGCGGGAGTGTCCCGACGAGCCGGAAGGCGGCGGATTTTCACCGTCGCCAGCCACAGGCGCGCCAAGATGTAGTTTTATCGTGGATACAGCGGCGTCCGCGCCGGGGCGATGCGGCGGAGCGCGGCGTTGCCGGTGTCGGCCACATAGAGGCCGCCGTCTGAGGCCAGCGCGAGCGCGACGGGACGCAGGAAGCGCACCGACGTGCCGGAGCCGTCCAGGAAGCCCGCCGCGCCGCCGGCGAGCGTGGCGACCGTGCGCGTGCCGCTTTCTACCGCGATCACGCGGATGCGCGAGTTGCCCGTGTCGGCCATATACACATCGCCTGCGCCATCCTTCGCGGACATGCCTTCAGTTAATAAAGAACCTCGGGGCAAGCCCCGAGGTATTGAATCTGAAGCGAATAAAGCAGAACTCACACGAGGCAGGCCGGCCCGGGCATCCGATTCGGCGGAGGGTGGCTTTGCTGCTGCTCAAACAGCTCAAGAACCTGGGAGAGAGAGTGTGTGTGGGGGGGGGGAGGCGCGGAATGCGTATTTTCCAGTTTTTGTTGTTTTAAGCCATCGGAAACAACGGCGGCGCCTATTATTTGCCACTCGCATAAACCAAACGAATTCCAAAAATTTCGTTATGGATTTTTCCGACTGGCTGCTTCTTTTGCCGCTCATTGTTTTGGTGTTTTATATCATGCGCCGCGTCCTTGTGATGCGTGCCCTCGGCAGGATCAGATACGGGGGGATGCGCATGGAGCCGCTTCCGAAAGAAAAAATCCCCGCCTGGTTCACCGAGGCCGCCCTCCCCCACGCCGACGCCCTCAAGGCACACGGTTTCGTTTTCCGCCGGGCGCTCCGCGGCGCCAACCTTAACGGCCTGGGCCTCGATGTGTTTTTTTTGGAATACATCCCGGGTCCGGTCGCACCGCCGCCGTTTTCCGGCCAGCCCGGTCAGCCTGGCTAGCATGGTCGGCCTGAAATCGTCACGTCTGTTTTTCCCGCCCCGAATCCCTCCGCATCCTCCGCCGCCGCAGCAGCCTCAGCAGCCTCAGCCTCCGCCTCGGCCGCCGCCGCCGTCTCAACAGCAGCAGCCGTCGCTGGCGCGTCGGTGTCTGCGCCTGCGTCTGTGCCTGTGCCTGCGACCCCTGCGTTTGCCCCTGCGCCTGCGACCGCGTCCGAGTCTGCGGCTGCCCCTGCGGCTGCGGTTGCGGCTGAGTCCGTGGTCGTGGCCATGCCGGGGATTCGCGCCTTGGTCCGGCCCCACGA
>JAIRTK010000295.1 GCA_031254955.1 Opitutaceae bacterium | reverse complement strand
TGAGTAGCGAGTAGCGGGTAGTGAGTAGCGAGTAGGGGGGAAGGGGGAGCGCGTGGGGGTTTGGGTGGGGTGGCGTTTTCGGCGCCCGGCGGGACGCCGGGCGCGGCTCGCGGGACGCGTGCGCTCCTCGGAGCGATGGCGGGCGTTGGGCGGGGGGCGGGGGGAGGGTTTTCCGCTGGATCATCTTTTGTGGTAGACCCTGTTCTTGCCGTAAACGCCCGTCGCGTCGCGCTGGTTGTAGCCGACTATGCCGCCCCAGTATTTTTCCAGCGCGGCGGCGGTGGGTTTTGGCCCGAAGGTGCGCGGTTTTTCCGGGTTTCGCGCGTTCGCGGCGTTCGCGGCCTCCACTATCGCTTCAAAGTAAATTTCCATGAGCTTGGGCATGTCGGTAAAGCTGTAGCCAATCGCGTCGCCGGGGACATCGGCCAGCGAGTCGATGATGTCGGGTTTGCGCCAGATGGAGTCCTGCCTGTCCGCCATGCCTTGGAGGATGCTTTCGACCGCCGAGACCGTCCCGATGATGAAATGCCGGTTCTGGATCGCGTAGGAGAGGGTGAGTTGTTTGCCGGGCCGCGCCGCCGGCTCAAGCGTGTGAATCGTCGCGCCAAGATACTCGCGGGCGGACATCACGCGGGCGGAGTCCAGTCCCGTCGCTTTTCGCAGCGTGTCCAGGGTGGCTTCAAAAAGCCGTCCGTCTTTCAGCGGGAAGACAAAGGCGGTGTCTATCGCGCCGGGCGAGGCGCCGGGTTCGGTTGGTTTGCGTTGAATCACGAACAGGTCGTCGCCCAAGACGCCGATGAGGTCGCGCCGCAGGTCGATGCCGATGTTTTGGTTGAACGCGGCCAGATGGCTTTCGAGCATCGTGTGGCCCAGAGGGCAGGCGGCGCGGATGATCTCCAGCAGCGCGTCATAAACCGCGGGGAAATTGAAGCGCATGGAGACCGCGCCCAAGCTGTCCGCCGCCAGAAATCCGGGCTGGGCAAAGGGGCCTTCCCCGGCCACCGCGAGGAGGCGCAGCAGGCCGTCCGCTTTCGCGTAGGTGAGGCTGGTGGTGACTTCGCTCCAATCGTCCGCGATGCGCGCGCCCGCGCAAAAGTCTTCCAGCGCGTCAAGCCCGAGGATGGAGGTCAGGTTGGCGAGGTCGAACATCCGGGCAAGCTGGGTGGAGGGATTCGAGGCTTGCGCCTTGAGCAAGGTGTCGAGCACGGGGACGATGGTTTTAAGGTTCATGGCGAGGAGCGCCTGCGCGTCGCGGGCGCGCTCTTTCATGCGCAGGTAGCGTTCGGATTTGCCAAAGGGGTTGGTCGCGCCGCCGGCGCGGGCGGCGTCCAGCGCGCCGGCCACCAAGTCGCGCGAGGGGCTGGCATACAACGAGCCTTCGCTGATCGTCCAGACGAGGCGGTGTCTGGCGAGGCGGCTTTCCTCCCCGCCGTAGCGGTCGGTGTGAAGCGTCGCGCCGGCATAGCGTTCGCTTTCGCGGAGGAGCCGGGTTTTTTCCTGAAACGCCTTTGAGTTGAGCAGTTCCTCCAGTTTGGCGGCGTCGTCGCCAAGTTCCACGACGGCGAGCACCGGGATGGTTCCCGACAGCGCGGCCATCCACCAGTTCGACGCGTCGGTGACGGCGAGAAGCGCACCGCCGCGGGCGAACGAGAGCAGTTCCCCGGCGTCGTGGCCGAAGTGTTGTTTGAGCCAGTCTTCCGCGCCGGAGGCTTTCATATCCGCCTTGAGCGGCGCGAAAAACTCGCGCACTTCGGGATCGTTCCACGTTTTGGCCAGCGGGCTGGCGTTCCATTTTTTAATCAGGTCGGGGATGCTGTCCACCAGGATGACGACGGGGGCGTCTTCCGCGACGAGGTTGGCGAGGGGTGTGGCGGCGGGGGCGGGGGCGATGGCGAGCAGGGCGGCGGCGGCCAATGCGGTGGAGAGGAGCGCGCCGATGGGGCGGCGAGGAGGCGGGGTGATGAGCGGTGGGGTGATGAGCGGTTGGGCGACGGGCGATGAGGTGATGGGCTGTGGGGCGATGAGCGGTTGGGCGACGGGCGGTGAGATGACGGGTGTCGGGGCGCGGGGGCCGGCTTCGGGGGCGGACATGGGCGGGCAATGGTGGCTGGTGGGCGGGTTGGGCATGGGTGGGTTGGGCGTGGGAGGGTTTTGCATGGGTGAGTTTGGCGTGAGTGGGTTTGGCGTAGGTGCGTTTTGCGTGAGTGGGTTTGGGTTGAGTGGGTTGGGGTTGTTCATGTGGTGGTGTTTTTGGGTTTGGGTGGGTGTTTGGCGCTTTTTCTTACTTACTGATGGGATGCGCTGTCTCGGTCGTAGCGCAGAGTGGCGGACTGTTGCTTCGCTCGAAACCAAGGCTGCTTCAGGGCGGGCCTTCGGCCCGTCAGCAGGTTTGGAAACCTGCGCTACGTAAGCTGCGCGTAACTTCAGTGATACGACGCGGGCCGGCGTCGCGCAGGCACGGCAGCGCCGGTAGGGAGGCCTCTCCGAGGCCTCCGTCGAGCGCGACTGGGTATTTGGAATGTCATGGTAAATCGAGGCGTGGTTGCGGAGGCCTCGGAGAGGCCTCCCTACCGGCTCCGGCTATTCGGGCTATTCGTTAATGTGCTTTGGATTGTGCATCACGGCAAAAACCGGGGTGGCGAACAAGTCTAATAAAGAGGAGGGGGCGCTGGCGGTGGAGGGGACACTGGCGGCGGAGGAGGGGCTGGGGGCGGCTCCGGATGAGCCGGGGGACCTTGGAGCGGGGCGGGATCGGGGCGGGGGGAGCGGGGATTCGGGCGGGGCGGGGCGGTGTAGCGGTAGCCGGAGTTTGGGTTGCGGGCGTCGAAGGCGAAGGCGTCGCGGTTGAGCAGGAAGGTTTTCAGCACGGAGGAGGGGATCGCGAAGTTGAGGCCTTCGATGCCGGCGCGCATGGGTTTCATGTTGTTCACGCCGACGACTTCGCCGCGCAGGTTGAAGAGCGGGCCGCCGGAGTTGCCGGGATTGAGCTGGGTGGTGGTCTGGATGTAGAGTTGGCCGTCAAGGGGGCGGTTGCGCGAGCTGATGATGCCTTGCGAGACGGTGCGGTCGAGTCCGAGCGGGCTGCCGATGGCAAACACGGGCTGGCCTTCGGTGAGGGCGTCGGAGTCGCCGAGCGGCACGGTGGGATACACGGGCGGGCGGGCGGCGTGGGTGGCGGGGTCGTCGGGGGCGCCGGGGGTGCCGGGGGCGACGGGCGGCGGCATGGCGGGATATGCGGCCTGGTGGGCGGCGAGAGAGGTGCGGGCAGCGAGAGAGGCGTGGGCGGCGTGAGAGGTGGAAGCGCCGGGCGGCATGGCGGGATATGCGGGAGCGGCGGGAGAGGTGGGAGCGGTGGGCGGGGCGGGGTCTTCGATTTTTAATAGCGCCAAGTCGAGGCGCGGGTCGAGCGCGACGATGCGCACGTTGTTGCAGGTGACTTTTTGCAGTCCCGCCGGGGAGCGTCGGAACAGCGTGACCGTGATCGCGTATTCGCCGGAGATGACGTGCGCGTTGGTGATGACGTGGCCGGCGGGGTGGATGATGAAGCCGGAGCCGAGTCCGGTGGGCGTGCGGATTTGCAC
>JAIRTK010000270.1 GCA_031254955.1 Opitutaceae bacterium | reverse complement strand
TGTCTGAAGGCGCGTCGTGCTTTCCTTTTTCCTCTTTATACCCCTCCAAATGGACTGGGGCCACTCAAGTCCAAAACGGGTTCGGAAAGAGTATTATTCTTTATCTTTCTCTCTCGTCAGGGGTGGGCAGAGAGTTCCGGGCGAAGCGAGAAGCCTGACAAGATAAAGAGGAAAGAAGAAAGAGGGAGTGAGACAACTTTGAGTTGCACTTGATGGGGGCGCGGGCGGGTGGGAAAGATCGCATACAGCGGGCGCGGGCGGGAAGGGGCTGGTGGTGATGCGTGGAAAATGGCTGGCGGTGGTGCGCCGGGGGTGCGATAGTGGGGGCATGAAATCACAATCCATCGGGGTCATCGGGCTGGGTATTATCGGCGGCGTCTGGGCGCGGCATTATCATGAGGCGGGCGTGCTCGCGGGGGCGTGGAATCGCACGGCGAAGCCGGATTTTCCGCAATGGCTGCCGGACGCGGAGGCGGTGGCGCGCGCCGCCGGCGTGGTCCAGGTCGTCGTGGCCGATCCGCCCGCCGTGCGCGGCGTCATTGAGCGGATCGCGCCGGCGTTGGGGCGGGGCAAGGTGGTCGTGCAGTCGAGCACGATCGATCCGGAGAGCAGCAGCGAGTTCAAGGGGTTGGTCGAGGCGCGGGGGGCGCGCTATCTGGAGGCGCCGTTCACCGGCAGCAAGCCGGCGGCGGAGCAGCGGAAGTCGGTGTTTTATCTCGGCGGCGAGGTGGAGTTGGTCCGCGCGGTGGAGCCGTTGTTGTCGCTGGTTTCCGAGGCGCGTTATCTCATCGGCGACAATCGGCAGGCGGCCACGCTCAAGCTCGCGATGAACTTGAATCTTTCCGCCCAAATGCAGGCGCTGGCCGAGGCGCTCACGATGGTGCGTCGTTCCGGCGTGAGCGATGAGGTGTTTTTCACCGCGCTCAAGGGGAACGCGGGGTGCTCGGGGTTGGCGTTGTTGAAGGAGCCGAAGTTGCGCGCGGGCGAGTTTTCGCCGCAGTTTTCGGTGAAGCATATGCTCAAGGACATGCGGCTCGCGTCGCTGACCAGAGGCGGCGGGGATTTCCCGGTGCTCGGCTCCGTGCGCGAGTGTCTGGAGCGCGCCGCCCAGGCTGGTTATGTCGAGGAGGATTTTACGGCGTTGATCAAGTTGCTGGGGTAGGCGGCCTCTCCTCACTCCCGCCTTCCTCTGGAAAATCGTTCTCGTTCTCGTTCTCGAAACGTCACGAAAACCAAAAAAGAGAACGAAACCGAGAGAACGAGAACGAGAACGAGAACGAGAACGATTTTTTGGAGGGAGGAGCGGGCGGAGAAAATCAGGCGCCCCCGAATTGCCGCAGGGCGAAGGCTGCGGCGTGCAGCACTCCGCAGGTGGCGAGGGCGGCGGCGGTGTCGTCGAGGGTCACGCCCCAGCCGCCGGGGAGGTTTTGGAGTTTCGCGATGCCGAGCGGCTTGGTGATGTCGAGGAGCCGGAAGAGCGCGAAGGCCGCGACATACACGCCCCAGGGCGCGGCCCACGCGGGCAGCGAGCCGGCGATGAGCGGCCAGCCGAGAAAACACAGCGGCACCGCGACCAACTCGTCGAGCACGACCTCGCCGGGGTCGCGTTTGCCGAGGCGAAACTCGGCCTCGCCGCACAGCGCCACCGAAAACCAGATGCCGGGCACGCAGAACACCGCCGCCGCCGCCGGATGCAGGTGGTGAAACACGAACAACTGGAGACCCAGCCCCGCCACCGATCCCCAGGTGCCTGGGGCCTTGCGCGCGCGGCCAAACGGCCCTACGCGGGCCAGCGCGAGCACGACGGAGGTGGGCAGAAAACGCGGCCAAAGAGGGTGCCTGATGCTCATGAGAGGGGGTGCTGCGCGGTCAGTTTAAATTGAAATTGAAGTTGAGATTGAAGACTTCGGCGGCGCGGCGGCGCCGAGGCACGGGAGGTTATGGACGGCGCGAGGGCGCATGGTTTGCACTTGAACTTTCAACTTAAACTTCAACTTCAATTTAAATTTTCGACTTCAACTTTCGACTTCAACGTAAACTTTGAACTTGAACCGACGCGCATGAAGCGGCGTCCCGGTCATTTGCGGCGCCCCCGGTCGTTTGCGGCGTCCCCCAGTCATTGCGGTGCCCCGGCCCGGTCATTTGCGACGGCGTCCGTCATTCGCGGCGCCGCGTCATTCGTCGAGCACATGGCGGTATTTCCGCAGGTAGTTGATGCCGGAGTTGACCGCGAGGACGGTCGCCACGACGAACAAGACGATGCCGGCCCGGTGGATGGGACCGTAATACACCCGAAGCGCGTCGGCGAGGGAGACCGGCAGGAAACGCGCGAGATCGTGCTCAAGCATCGGCACGAAAAGCAGGAAGCCCACCGCCACGAGTTGCAAGGCCGTCTTGGCCTTGCCGCCGCGCTCCGCCGCCACGACCACGCCCTTGGCCGCCGCCACCATGCGCATGCCGCTCACCAGAAACTCGCGGCAGAGCGTGAGCAGCACCATCACCAGAAACAACACCGAGTCGTATTTCTCGACAAAGGCGACCATCAACCCGATCACGAGAATCTTGTCCGTGATGGCGTCCATGAACTTGCCGAAGTTCGAGACGAGATTCTGATGCCGCGCCAGATAGCCGTCGAGCCAGTCGCTCACGCCGGTCGCCACGAACCCCGCAAACGCGAGCGTCGCCGCGCCCGGCCACTGACAATACATCAGCCACACGATGAAAAACATCGACGGGATGCGCGAAAGCGTGAGGAGGTTGGGCAGGTTGATTTTCATGCGCGGACGGAGAAAAAGTGGACCAAGACGGGTTTCATGCGCGGACGGCGGACGGAGGACAGCGGACTGGCGATGATAAAATTCGTGCTCATGAGTTGCCTTTCCCGCCAATGTGCGGTAAAAACGACTGACATTATTTGAGATTAACAAGCATCAATCAAGAACCCTTTGCCCGCCCAAACCCGCCCACCGCGATGCGCCACTGCATATATCCCGGAACCTTTGATCCCGTCACCTACGGGCACCTCGACGTGCTCTCGCGCGCCGCGCGCCTGTTTGACCGCGTGACCGTGGCCGTCGCGCACAACCCCGGCAAAGGCCCGCTGTTCACCCCCGGACAACGCGCGGCGATGTTTCAACCCAACCTCAAAGACCTGCCCAACGTGTCCGTCACCCTGTTCGACGGCCTGCTGGTGGATTTTGCGATGGAGCAAAAGGCGCACGCCATCATCCGCGGCCTGCGCGCGCTGTCGGATTTTGAGTTTGAGTTTAACATGGCCTTGATGAACCGGCACCTGAAACCGGAGCTTGAGACGCTCTTCGTGATGCCGCGCGGAGCCTACAGCTTCACCAGCTCGAACCTCGTCAAGCAAGTGGCGCGCTACGGTGGAGACGTGTCGCATTTCGTGCCGCCAAACGTGGCCGCCGCGCTCCGGCGCGCCTATGAGACGCCAGCCCCAGGCTGAGTTCAAAAAACGGATACCCCGCTCTTTTCGATGGCTGTTGCTTCGATGGCTGTTGCGGAAATTTTTTTTAACCACGGAGGGCGCGGAGAACGGAGGGAGGCGTTTGAATGAAAAAACTCACGTAGAGACGCGAAGACGCGGAGGTTTTTTGATTAAAATCCTGAGCTTACGCGCGCCGTAGTGCCTGTCCTTGCGTCAGGCCTGGTTGTTGGGTTAGGGGTCAAAAATGTCGTTCAATAATTTGGCCAGGCGGTAGCCGGCTTTTTTTATTTGCGACTCGGCGAGCGGGACGGCTTGGTTCATGAAATTCGTGTATTCGTCGCGCTCAAGGTTCAGGCCGGGGCGCGCCCAGTCGTAAATGACTCGGCAGTCGAGCGCGGTCTGGCGGAACCAGTCCGCCGGCGTGCCGGCGGTGATTTCGGCGATTCCATCACGGGCGGGGCGGTTCAACTGTTGCGCCCATTCGGTGTAACTCCATTTGCGCGCGTTTGGCACGTTGTTGTCCCAGACGGTGTGGTAGGTGGTTTTGTAGCCGTTCAGGCGCAGGTTGAAGAAGCTGTTTTTTTCGCCGGGATAATCCACGTGGACGGGGCAGTGCAGGTCGCCGACGAGGTGGACGAGGAGTTTTATATGGAGGGCGACGGTGTCGGCGGGGAGTTTTTTGTATTGGCCGTTGCCAAGCGCGGCGGCGGATTGGGTGACGGCGGTGACGACATCGCCGCCGTCTCGGGCGACGTGGCGGCATTCTTCGTCCACCCGGGCGGCGTGCCAGCGGGCGGTGTAACGGTATTCGGGAGCGCGGCGGTAATTGTCGGCCCACATGGCGTAATAAATGATGGAGTGGCCGCCGAGGCAGTCTTCGACGGCGGTTCTGGTTTTTTCAGTGAGGTTGGCTTCGGCGATGGCGGCGACGGCGTTGTGCCCGATCTGGCTCCACGCGAGCGCCGCGCGCGGGGCGGCGGGAAGGAGCGCGAGGAGGAGGAGGCCGGTTTTG
>JAIRTK010000263.1 GCA_031254955.1 Opitutaceae bacterium | reverse complement strand
GTGTTTGGCGGGGCGTTTGTTGCGGGAATTTGAGAGAACGAGAATGAGAACGAGAACGAGAACGATTGCGAGGGGGCGGGAGGGGAGGGCGGTTTTGTTTGGGGGCGCATCATTTGTTGCATCCCCAACCTCCTGTCCGCACGCTGAAGCCTCGATGGCCTCGTTTCCGCGCAACGAATTTCGCGCCTTGCATTCCGCCGTGATGTTTTTCACGCGCATTCCGCTGCCCTCGCTCACGCATTACGAGGATGCCGACTTGCAGCGTTCCTCGACGTATTTTCCGCTCGTGGGCTGGCTGGTCGGCGCGGTGGCCGCGGCGGTCTGGTGGGCCGGGTTGGCGGTGTGGACGCCCGCCGTCGCCAGCGGGGCGAGCCTGGCGGCGACGTTGTTGCTCACGGGCGCGTTTCATGAGGATGGATTTGCCGACATGTGCGATGGGTTCGGCGGCGGGCACACGCGGGCGCGCATCTTGGAGATTATGCGCGATTCGCGCATCGGGGCGTTTGGCGCGATCGGGCTGGTGATGCTGCTCGGCTTGAAATGGCACGCGGTGGAGGCGCTCGCGGGCGCCGGGGCGGTGGAGGCGTTGGCGGTGGAGGCGGGCACCGGTGGCGCGACGGTGGCGGCGGCGTTGGCGTTGGCGGAGGGCCGGGCTGCGTTTTTCGTGTTGCCGCCCGCGTGGCTCGCGCCCGCGATCATCCTCGCGGCGCACGCGGTGTCGCGGGGGGCGGCGATTTCGTTGCTGGCCACGCTGCCCTATGCGCGGGAGTCGGGAAAGGCCAAGCCGCTCTCGACCCGGTTGCGCGGGGGGCGGCTCGTCGTGGCGATGCTGCTGGCGCTCGCGCCGCTGGCGTTGCTCCCGGTGCGGCTTTGGTGGGCGCTCGCCGCCGTCGTGTTGGCGCGCGCGTGGATGGCGTGGCGGTTCAGGCGGCGCATCGGCGGCTACACCGGCGATTGCCTCGGGGCCGCGCAACAGGTCTGCGAGCTGGCTTTCTACCTCGCGGCACTGGCGCTGCTCTAAGCCGCGGCGCGGGCGCGCACGGCGGCGACAGGGGCTTTTAGGCGCGCAAACTTTTCCATCCCCGCTCTTGCAACCAACGCCGCGGCGCGGTTACTTCTCGGACGCATGGCTGACAACGAGCTTACCACCTCCTCCTTTCGCGACGACGAGCAAGCCGGGCTTGGTGACATCAAGATCAATCACAATGTCATCGCCAGCATCGTGCGCCTCGCCGCCTCGCAAGTCCCCGGCGTGTCCGGTGTCGGCGGCGGCTTCGCGGACGATCTCACCGAACTTTTTACGAAGCGCGAGACCGACCACCGCGGCGTGAAAATCGCGGAGGCCTCCGGCGACGCCTATGCCATCGAGGTGCGCATCATCATCGCCTACGGTTTTGAAATCGGCAAAACCGCGCTCGACGTGCAACTGGCCGTGCACAAACAAGTCATGGGCATGACCGGCAAAAACGTGTCGCGCGTCGATGTGATCGTCGAAGGCGTGCGCCTGCCCACGGACACCGCGACCTCCGAAAAAAACGACCCGCTCTGGCCCGACACCGACACGGACTGAGTCCGCCGCCCTCCACGTTTCTTTCCTCCCGTTCATAGCATCCCTCCCATCCCGCCATCCTGCCATCCCGCCCTTCCGCCCCCTTCCTGCCCTCCTTCCATCCCTCTCTCCCGTCTCCCTCCCTTCCACCTCCCTCTCTCCATCCCTCTCTCACCCAACCGCGCCGTGTTTACCCGGATCACCCAATTCCTTGTCAACTCGCCCGTCGAAATCCTCATCCTGTGGGGCCTCGTCGTGGTGCTGGTCCTCGCGCTGATTGTCAGCCGCCCCTCGCGTGTGACGCTCGCGACCGGGAAAGACGGCTCGCTGCAAATCTCCCGCCACGCGCTGCACCGGCTGATCGAAGCCTGTTGCGAACAAGTGAAAGGAGTGGATTCCGCGCGTGCGACCGTGACGGGCAGCGCGGGCAGGTTCAAGACCCGCATCCGCCTAAAAGTGCGCCCCAACGCGAAGCTCGACGCCATCCAAGGCTACCTCACGCAGGAAGTGACGGACATTTACCGCGAGAATCTCGGCATCAAAAACGAAGGCCCGGTCGAAATCGACATCACGGGAGTCGTGCCGGAAGAAAAAGGATTCTGAGCCGCCTCGGTTCACAGAGCCACCTCCGGCGAAAACCCCCTCTGTCCATCGGCGCCCCGCCCTCTGCCCGTGGGTATGCGTGGCACGGGCCGTCCGCGCAACCTCAGTGAGCAAGGGCGCTCGCGCAAGGAGCGGCGGCGTCCCGCCGCCGGACGAGGCGAAGCCTCGCCCGTTTGCGCTTGGGTTGCGCAGAGGCGTGTTTGCGACGGGCTGCGCGAAAGCCCGCGTGGGAAGGGGCGGGCGTTCGCGTTGCCTGCGGGTGCAGAGCGTTCGCGTTGCTCGCGTCCGGCGGCGGGACGCCGCCGCTTGTAGGACTGCTGGCGCTGGAGCCCGAAGTCATATAACGAAGGGATCCAGCGCCAGCAGAGAGGTGGACCGGGGAATGCATACCCGGCCCACCGGCCAGCCGAGAGCTTG
>JAIRTK010000145.1 GCA_031254955.1 Opitutaceae bacterium | reverse complement strand
CGGGGAGCGCGCGCGTCCTGCGTGCCGGTGCTGGCGTCCCGACAAAGCGCGCCGCCTGGCGGGATTCCGGGCAGGACACGCGGGACGCGCCTGCTCCCCGCGCCTGATGCTTTGCCAAGGAGTTTCAATTTTCCAAAGAGGTCCAATGACGGGAAGGGGAATGGATGGCGCATGGAGGGTGGGATGGAGGGATTTTTTGTTTTTCGCGGCGACCCGAGGATGCCTGGTTTCGCGATGAGGACGGTGAAAATGAACCGTGCGCGGACGGCGGCTTCAACCGGTTTCAACTGGCTTCCTTTGGGAACCGATGGCCGCGCGGTTGCGCCGGGCGGCCTGCCATTCGAGGGGCGGCGCGCCGTGGTGTTCGCGGAATCGTTTCACAAAATACGCGCTGGAGTTGAAGCCGCAGGACGAGCCGACTTCCTTGATGGACAGTTTGCTCTTGAGGAGCAATTGCCCGGCGAAGCGCAGGCGCGCGGCGGTGACAAACTCGGTGAAGCCGCCGGCGGCATGGAGCCTGAACAGCCGGGTGAGGTGGTCGGGGCTAATGCCAAACACCGACGCCACATGATTGCGTGAAAGATCCTCCTGCAAATGGTCGGTGACATAGGCGCTGACCTCGTCCACCCATCTGCCTCCGGGATCGGGCGGTGGCGACGCCTTGCCGCCGGGATGGTCGTCGGCGCGCAGTTCCCGCAGGCACCAGGCCAGCAGCGCGCGGGCGGTGGCGGCGAGGGTGCGCGAATCCGGCTCCGCCGCGTCCGCCGCCGGGCAGGCCGCGTGCATGAGCGCGAGGGCGTGCGCGAGTTCGCCGCCGGGCGCGGAGCCGGTCTGGTGCGACAGCAGGATTTGGGTGGGTTGCGCGGCGGCGGAGGCGAGCGGCATGTTGTGATACCAGACGAAGCGCGTGCGGTCGTTTTGAAAAATCACCGACAGCATGGTGCGCGTGGGGCCGTTGCGCACGAGATACCAGCTGTCAGCCGGCATCCAGCAGAGCTGGCCGGGCCGCACCACGATGTCGCGCCGGCGGCTGGCAGGCTCGCGGATGGTGCGGTGCTCGCCCGTCAGCGCGAGGATGAACCGGCAGTCGGAGACATGCGACAGGCTTGTGCCGCCCCGCGCGCACGCATTCGGCGAAGCGGGCAGGACGCCGGGGATGTTCTCGTGCATGATGGCCGAGCGCGGCATGCCGGCGCCGACCAGCAGCTCCAGCAGTTTTATAAAGGACCGGCGCGCGTTTCCCGACGCGATGGCGCGCTTGAGCAGGGGCAGCCCCGGGAGTTTCCTGTTGGAGGGGAATTCGTGCATGAGGGAGGGGAGGAACGGGACGATTACGGCACACTGACAAGGTGATGGCAATGTCGGAAAAGTCATATCATTGACGGTATCGTTACACGCTGGGGTCTTGAGTCCCGCGCGGCGTCGCGGAAAGGTTTTTTCGCAAAAAACCCTGCGACGAAAAATGCCGCGGCTGCCGGTTCGCCTCCGCCGGGTTTCGTGTCGCCTCCAATTTCCGTCTCGACCATGACCTTTCCCTCCAAGCTCCGCCGCTTTCTCGCCGGCCACCAGCGATGGCTCATCGTCGCCGTGCTTTTTTTCTTTTCCGTCGCCAACAACTTCGACCGCCAGACCCTCTCGGTGCTGGCGCCGACGTTGAAGGAGAAGCTCGGCTTCACCTCGGTCGAATACTCCTACATCCTCACCGCCTTCCTCGCGGCCTACACGACCGGCTATGTTTTTTGCGGACGCCTGATCGACCGCTTCGGCGTCAAGATTTGCATGACCGTCGCGCTCTGCGTCTGGAGCCTCGTCTCGATGGCCCACGCCGCCGCCGGCGGCTGGGTCGGCCTTCTGGTTTTCCGTTTCATGCTCGGCCTCGTCGAGAGCTTCAACTCGCCCGGCGGCATCAAGGCGCTCGGCGAATGGACGCCCAGCCGCGAGCGCGGCCTCTGCGTCGCCATCTTCAACAACGGCTATGTCTGGGGCGCCATCTTCGCCGCGCCCATCGTCGCCTTCATCACCCATCACCTCAACTGGCACTTCGGCTTCGTCCTGCCCGGCCTCGCCGGCTTCGCCCTGCTCGCCGTCTGGTGGAAGTTTTACGACAGCCCCGAGCGCCACCGCCGGATTTCGCCGGAGGAGCGCGCGCACATCTTGGCCACGCGCGGCAACCCGTCCGCCGCCGCCGGAGAGAAAATCCCGCTTGTCAAAATCATCACGCACCCCGTCTGCGTCGCGTTCTTTTTCGCCCGTTTTCTCACCGACCCCTACGCCTACTTTTTCAACTTCTGGCTGCCCGACTACTTCACCAACGCCCGCGGTTTCTCCCTCGCCCTCATCGGTCTCATCAGTTGGATGCCCTTCCTCGCCGGCGACATCGGCGGCCCCGGCGGCGGCGCCCTCTCCGACTGGCTCATCCGCCGGGGCGTCAACCCCCTTCGCGCGCGTTTCGCGCTCCTCGCCACCGCCGCCTGCCTCATGCCTCTGGCCAATGTCGCCGTCCGCACCCAGTCCGTCTGGATCGCCATCGCCATTATCGCCGTGATGTTCGCCTGCCAGACCTGCTGGATGGCCAACCAGCTCTCGCTGCTCTCCGAGTCCTTCCCGCGCAGCGCCACGGCCACGGTCATTTCCATATCCGCCATCGGTGGCTCGCTCGGCGGCATCGTGGCGACGCTGCTGACCGGCCAGGCCGTCCAGCACTACGGCTACGTGCCGGTGTTCACCACGATGAGCGTGTTGCATCTGACCGCGCTCGCGGCGATCGGCCTCGTCTTGTTCCGCAAACGGCGCTTGGCGCCCGCCCCCGCCCCGTCGATATGACCCGGCGCGGCGGCGGACCATCTCGGAGACTGCCATCTCGACGACTGGCCACTGTGCCCGCCGCACAGGCAGGAATGGCTGTGCTTCTGTCGCTTCAGAGTGATGTCATTCCCTCTTTCCTCTTTATGCTTTAGGCGTGTTTACCGACCCTGTTTCCGCTGTGAGTGAAGTTACGCAAAGCCGGTAGGGAGGCCTCTCCGAGGCCTCCGTGATTACGCCTCGATTTCTTCCTGAAAACTCAAGCCGTCATTTCCACCCGGCGGAGGCCTCGGAGAGGCCTCCCTACCCTCCTTCGGAAACGAAATCCGCATGGCATCGGTTATTAACTGATGTTACGCGCTCACCTCTGGACGAAGCAGGTTGAAGGCATGGGTTGATGCGCTGAGGCGCAGCCAGTTTTTCAGCGCAAAATGATTGATATGATATTTGATTCTCATGCATTCCAGTTTGAAAACTGTATAGATCGACATGAACACATGGTTGCACTG
>JAIRTK010000093.1 GCA_031254955.1 Opitutaceae bacterium | reverse complement strand
TCGTTGGCGGTTTCATCGCCGCTTTTCGATGCGGTTTCGTCGAGCGGCGTGTCGGTTTTATTATCCAGTGCGGTATCGCTTTCGCCTGTTGTTTCGTCCGTGGTTTCGCCGGCTTCGATGGCGGTCTCGCTGTTGCTTTCAGACGCCTCGTCGAGCGGCGCGTCGTCGCCGTCACCGGCGGTTTCGGACGCATCAACCGGCTCGTTGTCCAGAAGGGCGTTTGTGTCGCCTTCGCCGGCATTTTCCAACGGCGTGGCATCTGAAACATCCGCGTCATCGCCGCTGTCGCCGTCTGCCGGCGCATCGTCGCCGCCGTCAAGCGGCGCGTCGTCAACAGGCGCGTCGGCGCCGGTGTCGAAGGTCGTGTCCGTGCCGGTGTCGGCGGGTGTGTCGGCGCTGCTGCCGGGCGCGCTGTCCATGGAGGTGTCGGAGTCTTCGTCAGGCATGTTTTCCGGGGATTATTTTATAGTGTTTAATGTGTTTACGACCCGCTGCTCGCTGAGGGGGATTTTGGTCGCGTAGCGGATTTTGCGCAGAAAATGCAGGCGGACGCAGTTGAGCAGCGGCACGGTCAGCGGCTCGTCGTTCAGCTCCGCCGCCGTCAGTTTTTCGATGTTTATATATACTTTCTTGAGCACCGCGATGTCGCGTGATTCCGCCGTGAAATAGTTGTTGCCAATGCGCCGCGCCACTTCGCGCGCGAGGGCGCGCCGCGCGAAATCGCAGGTGCGCGGACAGGTTTTTATGCACGCGCACTCGGGATAGGGCTTCAGTTTTTCGGGCCGCGTTTTCCAGTAGGTCGAGCGCTCGCGGATGCCGTCGTCCGTCAGCGAAATGCTGATATTGTTGTCGGCGCGATAATCAGGCGTGACGACTTCCTCCGGCTCCTCAAGTTTTCCGAAAAACAACATCGCCTCGCCGGGTTTCAGGCGCGCCAGGCGTTTCGTTTGCGCCTCGGACATGTTGGAGCTGTCGGCGAGGATTTCCTTGTCCTCGCGCTCGACGAGGCGGAAGGCGAGCTTGATGTCGGTCAGCGCGACGACATCCGTGCCGACCTTGCGCGGCGACTGGTCGGCGATGACGAGGCCGACGCCGTAGCTGCGGATTTCCGCGAGCATCCGCTTGACCAGCGCCTTGGCAATCGAGGAGGGATTGGCGGCGCCCTCCTCCTTGCCGGAGTCGCCGTCGAGCAGCACGTGCGCCTCCTCGACCAAAATCACGTTGCGCAGCTTTCCCTCGCCGAGAAAATTTCGATTCACGTAGGACAACAGGGACAGCAGCAGCAAGGCCATGAGCAGCGCCTTCTGGTCGCTGTTTTCAATCGCCGCCAATTCGATGAGCGTCGGCTTCGAGAGGATGTCCGCGACGGGGATGCTGTTGTAATTGTCAAACAGGCCGGCAAGCCCCGCCAGCCGCACGAGGCCGGCGCGCCCGATGTTGCGCGCCTCGCCGGTGTAGCCGATGGCGTCGAAGGTTTTTTGGAAGCATTTTATAAAATCCTGTATATTGAAGACGCGCCCCTTGTCCGCGCCGGTGTAGTGGTCGAGCCAGCGGAAGTCGGCGTAGCAATTGCCGACGGTTTCCTCGAAAATTTTATCGAGCGGCGAGGACATGGTGACGGCGGCGGCGAAGGCGGTTTTCAAAACGGACTTGTAGCTTTCCAGCGCGACGTTCTCCGGCGGGACGAAGGGATTGTAGATAAAGGGCGAGATGGAGTTTTTCCCCGGCGTGAACACCTGCAAGCCGGGGATGCTTTGCACGAGGGCGCGGTATTCGTTTTTCGCCGGCTCGATGACGAGGAAGGGGATTTGGTGCTGTTTCCAAAGCCGGTCGAGAAGCGAGACCGCGAAGGTGGTCTTGCCCGAGCCGGGCGTGCCGACGACGAGCATGTGCTTGGTCAGGTCCTTCAAAAAAAAGCCGATGGTGTCGCCGCGAGCGGAACTTTTCAGCCTGCCGACGGTGATGTCGCCGCCGTTGATGATGCCGTCCGCGAAGGCGCGGCTGGTTTTGCCGGCGGAGTTGACGTTGAGGCCGGCGTTGACGCGCGGCCCGCCGACGGGCAGCCGGAAAAATTCCGCCGCCTCGTCCGCCGAAACGATATAAGGCAGCCGTTGAAACGCGGCGAAGGCGGCGCCGCGCGTCTCCCAGATTTCAGGATTGCGCCCGTGCCGGGGCAGGCACTCGTGCAACAACCACGGCCACGACGGCCAGGAATCCAGCCGGGACGCGTCGAACCGCAACTCCTCCGCCGGCGCCTCCGCGATTTTCACCGCCGCGCCCGCGCCGTTGAGTTGCGCGGACACGCTGCTGGCCGCCGCGTTCACCGCGACGGGTCCGCCGATGACGACGATAGTAAACAGGAACAGCGGCGAGTTGCGGAGGTTGCTGTAGTATTTATAAGTGTGCGCGTGTTTTTCCGCGAGGGCGAAGCCGATGTTGCCCATCATCTGGTCGTGGACGCCCTTGTTCAAGGTTTCCAGCACGGTGGCCATGCGCCCCAGCGCGTCGGCCTCCGCCGGCGTGAAGGCGGTCGGAATCAACTGGAAGGAGACCGCGCAGTGCGGGTGCGCAACCAGCGTGTTGACCAGCCGCTCAAGCCCCGCGCCCGATTCCGCCACCCGCTCGAAGGCGTAGCATTCGTTCAGCACCTGGTTTTGCAGCACGGCGATGTGCTCCTCCTTCGCCAGCGCGCGGGCGGCGGACGGGCGGACTTGTCCCACCGCCGCCAGAAACTCGCCGGGGGCGAGCTTGCGAAACTCGTATTTTTGCAACTGCAACGTGGCGGCGAAAATATTATAATGCTCCTCCAGCGCCGCCTCCAGCGCGGGCTTGTCCGCCTCGATCGCGCGCAGCACGACGAGCAGACGGATGGACGCGGCGTAGGTTTGGCGGGCCACGGGTTGCGTTATATACAAAATCTCGGCGGCCACGTCGCGCAGGCCGCCGCCGCGCTTGCCCGCCTGGAAAAACGCGGACAGCAACGACGCGAAATCGCGCTTGTAGTCGAGCGTGAAATCGCGCGGCGGCGCATGGTTGTCGGCCTCGCCGCCGCCGATGATGGAGACATCCGGGACGCTGGTGATTTCAACCGCCAGCATCCCGGCCAACTCGTCGCTTTCCAATGGAATCGTGAAAACAGACATCGTTTGCATACCCCTTTAACCACGGAGGGCACTGAGGACACGGAGTTCGGTGAGAGGGATTTTTATCTCACGCGGAGGCGCGGAGACGCAGAGGGTTTTTGGTTAAAAGTCTCTCCGCGCCTCTGCGTGAGTCTTTTCATTAAAATCCTCTTCCCGGACGCTGTGTCCCTCGTGTCTCCGTGGGTAAAAAGCCCCTGCAACAGCCATCGAAAATAGCGAAAAACCTCATTTATAATGCTTTCTGGCCCTCCTTGTAGATGCTCATGGCCTCCGCCTTTTGCAGATTGTCAAGCAGCGGGGACGTGTTGACCGCCGTGTCGAGGGTAGCGTAGAAGGTTTGCCCCTGGATTTCGAGTTTGTTACCATACGCGCGAATCAATATCCAAACCACGACGCCTATAATTCCCCATGCCACGGCAACTCTCTCCAGGGGAATATGCATGAACTTCGGGGCGGCGGCGGCGGCGATCAAGGCCAGCATCCAAAGCCCGATCCCGACAATCGGGGCGGCTTTCTTGTATCGCCCTCCTTTCCTGACCAGTTTATCGGCCTTTTTATAGGCGGTTTGATAACGTGTGATCATCGACGGCGCGCTGAATGGCTCATCCCCGAAGCCGTGTGATGGGTTGTCGTTGTTTTCAGACATGATATATTTTTTATTCAAGTTGTGGTTTGCGACTTAATACAGGGCGGTCGGCCCCGGTTGATTTTCAGGCGTTTTTCTGACGCAGCAGGCTTTTCACCGCCATCGCGGCCCTTTCCGCAGAGTCGTTGTCCGGCGCGTTGAAGAAGAAGCTCTCGCCGCCGCTTCGCAGCACGACCACGTTGCCCTGCACGATCTGGTTGCCTTGTTCGATTTTGTATTCCTTGGAATCGGAGGTGACGCCGGTGACGTGTTTGTAGTAAAGCTCGTCCGTCGTCACCTTGACGGCGTCCGAAACCAGCGAGGAAATTTTCCTGTAATAATGGATGGCGCTTTCCGTGAAGAGGAAGGCGGTGGCCTCGACATGCGGCGAGCGCCAGCGCCCGTCGCCGCCGCGCTTGTCCTGCAAGCCGGCGACGGCAGGGTCGGTGAGCACGGCGGGGCCGATTTGATAATTCCAGAAAAAAATAGGCTCGGCGGAGAGTTGCTCCTCCTCCAGCAGGGTTTTCTTCAAGGCCTCGGCCTTGATGTTTTTTATAAACTCGCCGGCCTGCCGGTCAATCTCGTCCTCGGACGGGCGCCCGCTGAAAAGCGCGACGGTGATGAGGATGACAATAATCAACACACCGATGCCGAAGACGGGATTGATCGCCAGGCCGATCACGCCGACAAGCCCGCCGATAACAGGCAGTTTCAACGACGGGCTTGGGCGAAAGAATTTCGCGTTTTTATTATAGTCCATGAGGGAGGGATGAGGCTGTATGGTGATGGTGTCCGGTTGGATTGCGAAGGCGGCGGCACGGACAGCCGCGCGCCTTGTTTGACGGGAGAGTCAAAGGGTTTGGGAAAGATCGTCGCGGCCCCTGGGGTGCTTCCAATAAAGCAGGGCGAAGAAACAGACGAGCGAGGCGGAAGGAACAAGATATAATATATTGGTGATTTTTACGGCATCCGATATCGCAAGCCCCCATTTTTCGCACATCATGGGCAGGATGCCGCCCTTAAACTCGCAGAGCATCAAAACCAGCGAAACCACCGCGCCGAGGCCGCCCGCGAGCACGCCGGTTTTTATGGCGCCGGACAATTTGTTCCAATGCCGGCCCGCGTCCTGGCTGAACAACAATCCGAAAAAGCCGCACAGGCCGATGCGGGCGACAAGGCCGCCAAGCACGCGTTGCGTGCGCGCCAGCCTTTCCGGAAAGTCACTCCAGTTCCCGTCTGAGTTGGCAAGCCACCAGCACGTAATCGCGCTGGCGCCCGCCGCGCAGACTTGTGCGACGAGGCCGGACAGCGCGGCGCGTTGCAGACGGGCCTCCCTTTGGTGGAGATACAGCAGGAGAAAAAAAGCGCCGATGAGGATGTATCCGGCGCAGGCTCCCCCTTGGGCAATCACGGGTGAAAATGGGTAAAGGACTTGTCTAAACAGCGGCAAGACGGAGCCGATGAGGCCAAGGAGGATGGCGATTTTCATGGTGCGTGGTAAGTTTGGTGATGATTTCGGGAATGGGTTTTAAGGGCGGATCGCGGCGGAAAACACACGACCCAATGGGTCGTGTTGCGAACAGGGAGAACACGGCCTAATGGGGCGTGTCAACACAAGACGTTAATTTTCAGCAAAACGCCTGGCTGAAGACAGTCGGGGCGAACATCCGGCGCGAGCGTGTCGCCCGCGGCCTGACGCAGGAAAGACTTGCCGAGCTGGCCGAGCTGGCGCCGCGAACCGTCCAAAAAATCGAGGCCGGGCGGATCACGATTCTCATCACGACGCTTCGCCGGTTGCGCCAGGCGATCGGCTGCCCTTACGAGGCGTTGCTCCGGGAGGCGGGCGGCTGCCGCGACTCGCAGCGGACGGGCAGGGGAGGCGGCAAAGGCGAAAAATAGCGGGCGTTTTCCCGCCGGCATGCTGCCGCCCGCCGCGCTTCCGAAGCAAATGCGCGTCCCGCGCGCTGACGCGCCGGGACGCTGAAACCGTTTGCG
>JAIRTK010000003.1 GCA_031254955.1 Opitutaceae bacterium | reverse complement strand
ATGTTTGCTTGCAAGCTTCAAACATTTGGAAGGAATGGACTTCGTTGCAAATTTTAATCAACAATTCTCGGATTGACCCCTTCGGCTTGGCCTCTCGGATTGACCCCTTCGGCTTGGCCTTGACATCAGTCAACAAGTCTCGGATTGACCCCTTTTGCCGGCTCGCACGTACGGCAGAGGGCGTTTTTGGCGGGCGAATTTTAGACACCGTCCATGTCCCTGTGGGCGGTTACATGGTTGGCCTATGGGCGGTTGATTATTTACGATGCGGAATAGAAATGATATATCTTATTGATATCGAAACAATAAATATTATGAATGCCATCACGAATAAAATGAATAATATATTTTCATGGATGGCAATTATTAATGACAATATTGACAGGACTCCGAAGATGAGTGGCGTTAACCTGACATATAGTTTTTCGCCATCGTAAATGGGATTCCATTTAAAGCCCATTTGGAGGAATTCACTTAGCAAAGCCCAAAGTATTTCAATCATAGGATTAACAGTTTAATTTCGCGAGATAACCTGCTGCTGATTTTGCCCCGACTTTTTTTAGAAGGCCGAACCTAAGGGGTCAATCCGAGAATTGTTGATTGTTTTCATGAGATTTCATTTCGATAGCGGGATATTCTGGAGCGCACGGAATCAGGTTTGCCCATGTGCAGGTGCTCTGCAAGCCAGCGGACGGGGTTTCCCGCGTGATCCATCGAGACGACAAGCCAAACTTCGGTGCCTCGCCATTGCTGTTGCTGTCGGCGTCGGTGCGGGCGGTCAGGCGCCCCAGCGCGTCGTAGGCCAGGGTGGTGGTCTGGTTTTTGGCTTCGGTTTGGGCGAGGAGTTCGCCGAGGGCGTTGTAAGCGTAGGTCCACGTGCCGGTGTCGGGGTCGTCCATGCCGGGTTTGCGCCCGAGGAGGTCGTAGGCGATGGCAGTGGTGACGGCACTGCCATCTTTGCGATGGACGTGCGCGGCGGCGAGGTTGCCGAGGGGGTCGTATTCGTAGATGACTTCGCCGCGCTCGGAACTGCCGGGGAGCGCGGCGGTGTTGTTGACGCGGCGGCGGGGTTGAGGGTGAGCGTGGCGGTGGCGCGGGCGCGGTGGTCGTAACAGGCCAGGACAGGCGGCGCGCCGGTGGACTGGGTGTGAACAAAGTAAACGGCATCGGGGGCGGGCGATCTCGTGCCGGAAGCGGCCCAGGCGAGGGTGGTCACGGTCTGGGTGCCATCGGCGCGGGTCTCGGAGGTGGCGCGGCCAAGGCCATCGTAGGAAAATGTGGTGATGAGTCCGTTGGGGTCGGTGGTGAAAGAGGCAGGCGGCTTCCTTTCGGTTGACCCGGAACAAGTGGCACGCGGTGGGTCGGTCATTGGGGTGTTCTTCGTCGAGCAGGCAAGTTTGGCCATCCTATGAGCCAACGTCCGCGAAACCCCGTATCCCCGGAGTATAAACCCGTGCACAGTGCGTGCCGGAAGCCGGCTTTGCTGGGGATGCGGTTCGCGGTGCGGAAACTCTTTTTGCATGGCGGTTAGTGTCGAGCCGCTTTCCCAGTGCGCATTTTTTTCAAAAAAAGCATCAGGTTCGCCCGAGTTGGCATGATGGCAAATTTCGTGCTATGGTTGGCCTGTAGGCGGTTGAGCGCCGCCGTCGCCGTCGTTTTTACGGCAGCCAGGGAAATGTGCGCGCGTCCGGCTTGCGTTTTTCGCGCTGGGCGCGATGGAACTCCTTGGCCTCGTCGGTCATGTAATAGAGGAGGGTGGCGTTGCCCGCGAGTTCCTGGATGCCGGACTGGCCGTCCACTTCGGCGTTGAAGGCGCTTTTCAGGCAGCGGATGGCGAGCGGGCTGTGGTGCATGATTTCGCGCGCCCATTTCACGCCCTCGGCCTCCAGTCCGGCGACCGGGACGATGGCGTTGACCATGCCCATGTCGAGCGCCTGCGCGGCGGTGTAGTGGCGGCACAGATACCAGATTTCGCGCGCCTTTTTCTGGCCGACCATGCGGGCGAGGTAGCTGGCGCCGAAGCCGCCGTCGAAGCTGCCCATTTTCGGGCCGACCTGGCCGAAAATGCCGTTGTCCGCCGCGATGGTGAGATCGCACACGAGGTGCAGCACATGGCCGCCGCCGATGGCATAGCCGGCGACCAGCGCGATGACGACCTTGGGCATCGAGCGGATGAATTTCTGGAGGTCGAGCACGTTGAGGCGCGGCACGCCGTCGTCGCCCACATAGCCGGCGTGGCCGCGGACGGATTGGTCGCCCCCGGCGCAGAAGGCGTATTTCCCGTCGGTGTGCGGCCCGGCCCCGGTCAGCAACACGACCCCGACTGACGGGTCCTCGCGCGCGTCGGCAAACGCGTCGCACAGCTCGAAAACCGTTTGCGGGCGGAAGGCGTTGCGTTTTTCGGGCCGGTTGATGGTGACCTTGGCGATGCCGTCGGCCTTGTGGTAGAGGATGTCGGTGTAGGTCTTGGCGACCTTCCAGTCGGGGAGGCTCATAAGTGCCTCCCAGAAAAATCGCAAATCACGGGCGGGCAAATCCCAAAAAGGTTCCGATGCGCGCCGGGGCATTTGTCAGGGGCGAATTTTCCAACCTTGCCAGACCAAGGTCTCCGCTGGCATTGATGAATGCTTTTCCCGCCCATGCTCAACGCCACACCGCTCCAGACCCTCGACCCGGAAATCCACGCCATCATCGCCGCCGAACTCGGACGGCAGCAAAGCCATATCGAGCTGATCGCCTCGGAAAACTTTGTCATGCCCGCCCTCATGGAGGCGCAGGGCAGCGTGCTCACCAACAAATACGCGGAGGGCTACCCAGCGAAGCGCTGGTATGGCGGCTGCGAGTTCGTGGACCAAGTCGAGTCGCTGGCCATCGAGCGCGCGAAAAAACTTTTCGGCGCCGAGCACGCCAACGTTCAGCCGCACTCCGGCTCGCAGGCCAACTTCGCCGTCTATGCCTCCATGCTCCAGCCCGGCGACAATATCCTCGGCATGAACCTCAGCCACGGCGGACACCTCACGCACGGCAATCCCGCCAACTTTTCCGGCAAGCTGTATCAGTTTGTCCAATACGGCGTGCGCGAGGCCGACGGCCTCATCGACTACGACGAGCTGGCCGCCACCGCGCAGCGCGAGAAGCCGCGCATGATCACCGTCGGCGCCAGCGCCTACTCGCGCATCATCGACTTCGAGCGCATGGCGAAAATCGCCCGCGACTGCGGCGCGTGGCTCTTCGCCGACATCGCGCACATCGCCGGGCTTGTCGCCGCCGGCGTGCATCCCTCGCCGGTGCCGTTCGCCGATTTCGTGACGACGACCACGCACAAGACCCTGCGCGGCCCGCGCGGCGGCCTCATCCTGTGCAAGGCCGCGCACGCCAAGGCCATCGACTCCGCCGTGTTCCCCGGCGCGCAAGGCGGCCCGCTCATGCACGTCATCGCGGCCAAGGCCGTGTGCCTCGGCGAATGCCTCAAGCCCGGGTTCAAGGACTACGCGAAAAAAATCGTCTCCAACACCAAGGCCCTCTGCGCCGCGATGGAACAGCGCGGCTACAAGATCGTTTCCGGCGGCACCGACAACCACCTCTTCCTCGTCGATCTGCGCGCCAACCTGCCCGAGCTTACCGCGAAGAAGGCGCAGGAGACGCTCGACCTCGCCAACGTCACGCTCAACAAAAACACCGTCCCCTTCGAGACCCGCTCGCCGTTCCAAGCCTCGGGCCTCCGCATCGGCGGCGCGGCCGTGACCTCGCGCGGCATGACCGAGGCCGACATGGACGAGATCGCCGGCATCATCGACGACGTGCTCAAGGCCATCGGCACCGACCGCGAAGCCGCCGCCATCGCCGCGAGCAAGCAGCGCGTCCTCGCCCTCACCTCGCGCCATCCGCTGCCGTATAAATTCTGAGCGACGCAAAAAAGAACGAAAACGGAAAGAGGACACTTCAAGCCAAAGCCACACCCTCTCCCCTCGTTCCTCATTCTCTTTCCTCTTTCTCTTTCTCGTTTCTCGTTCTCTTTCTCGTTCTCCCCCGGACGATGCCGCCGGGGGAGAACGAGAAAAATCACTGAGATTACACGGCGCGCCACGCCTGACCTTGCGTCAAGCCGCAGATGGCCAGTGCGGCCTCCCTCACGCGCGCGGTCTGACGCAAGGTCAGCCCCCGCGAAATCCGCCGCGCCGCGTAACCTCAGAAGATAAAGAGGAAAGAAAAAAGCGCCCGGACGCATGACCTCACGATGAATCGCGCCCGATGACTGAAAACGATGGAGAGAAAGAGTTGACAGCCCCCAGTCAGACGCTAGCTCTTGACCCTTTTCCTTTCATGAAAACGTTCCTCGCCAAAAAAGAGACCGTTCAACCCAAGTGGTATCTCATTGATGCCGAAGGGGTGGTTCTTGGCCGTCTCGCCGTCAAAATCGCCAACATCATCCGCGGGCGCAACAAGGCTTCCTACACGCCGCACGTTGACACGGGCGATTACGTTGTGGTCGTCAACGCCGAAAAAGTGGCCATGACCGGCAGGAAGGAGGAGAAAAACCAATACATGTTCTTCTCCGGCTACGTCGGCGGCGAGAGCTACCGTTCCTTCGAGCAGATGCGCGAACGCAACCCGGAATTCATCATCAGGCACGCGGTCAAGGGCATGCTCCCGAAAAACCGCATCGCGACCACGATGCTCGCCAAGCTTCGCGTCTTCAAAGGCCCGGAGCACACGCACGAAGCGCAGAACCCCGTCAAAATTTCCCTCTGATTTCAACCGACCATGAGCGCTGAACAAGCCATCCACCTCGGCACCGGCCGCCGCAAGACCTCCACCGCCCGCGTCCGCCTTTTCGAAGGCACCGGCAAGCTCGTCGTCAACGACCGCGACATCGAAAGCTATTTTTCGCACGAGAATTTTGCCAAGCAGGCCTACGCGCCCCTGCTCACCGTCGAACTGCGCGACAAGATCGACATCGTGGCCGCCGTTGACGGCGGCGGCGTCTCCGGCCAGGCCGGCGCGGTCGCGCACGGCATCGCCCGCGCGCTCCAGAAGATGAACCCGGAACTCCGCCCCGCGCTCAAGAAAGCCGGCCACCTCAAGCGCGACCCGCGCGAGAAAGAGCGCAAGAAACCCGGCCAGCCCGGCGCCCGCAAGCGCTACCAGTTCTCGAAGCGCTGACGAGGCCGGGACCGCACCCGCGCCGCTGGCGCGGCAAATCCCGAAACAACCAATCCCAAATCCCAAAAAAGTCACAAAAAACAAAATACCAAGGCAGTGGTTTTGGGCGCGTGCCGCCCCCTTTGGAATTTTGGCAATGGTGATTTTTTTAGGATTTGGGATTGGTTGTTTTGGGATTTGTTGTTGTTGCCGCGAAACTGCCGGCTTGAGTGGCACGGGCAGGTTGCCTGTGAACAGGAGCGCGGGCTTTCCAGCCCGCGACATCGCGGACAGGAATGTCCGCGCTCCCGAAAATGCTGCGGGCATCCCGCCCGTGAGGTTGGTATTTTCCCGGAGAAACACGGGCGTCCCACCCGTGCCACTCAAGCCAATGCTCGCCGGGATTTTTTATTCGCTTGGGGCCAATACACCGGAGCTTGCTTCGGCTTGGCGGAGCGGCGGCGGGGGCGCCGCCGCTCCGATACCTCTGGGTGTGCCGCGAGGTTCTTTGTTCAGCGCCACGCGATGACCGTCTCGACCAGCGCCTCCACGCATTCGATGCGGGCTTGCGGGGTGATGCCGTGGCCGAGATTGAAGATGTGGCCGCCGGGAAGCCCTCGCATCGATTCGAGCAGGCGCGCGGTTTCGCGGCGCGTGATCGCGGGCGTGGTTTGCAGGACGGAGGGATCGAGATTGCCCTGGAGGGCGACGCCCGCGGGGAGGGCGCGGCGGACGATGGAGAGATCGGAAGTCCAGTCGATGCTGAGCACGCGCGCGCCGCAGAAGGCTTGGGCGGCGTGGTGCGGCGCGGTGTTTTTCGCGTAGAGGATCACCGGAAAATCCGGCGGCAGCGCGGCGATGATCTCGCGTATCCAGTTCAAGGATACCGCCTCGTAGTCGGGGCCGGCGATGACGCCGCCCCAGGAGTCGAAAATCTGGAGGGCGTCGGCCCCGGCGGCGATCTGCATCTTGAAATAAGCGATGAGCGCGGCGGTGAGCCTGCCGAGGAGCGCGTCGAACGCGGGACGGTCGGTGCGGAAAAGGAGCTTGGCCCGGGCGAAATCGTCGGAGCCGCCGCCTTCGAGCATGTAGGCGGCGAGTGTCCAAGGGGAGCCGCCGAAGCCGAGGAGGGCGCGCCGCCCGGCGAGTTCCCGTTTGATGAGCGCGAGGGCGTCGGCGACGTAGGCGAGCCGTTCAGGGACGGCTTCGGCGGGCGCGAGCGCGTCGATGTCGGCGCGGGTTTCGAGACGGCGCTCCATCGCGATGCCGCCGGTGTCGCGGAAGGCGTAGGGCTGGCCGAGCGCCTCGGGAATGACCAGGATGTCGGAGAAGAGGATGGCGGCGTCGATGCCGGGGAAACGGTGGAGCGGCTGGAGCGTGACCTCGGCGGCGAGCGCGGGCGTGCGCACCATTTCGAGGAAGGAGTGGCGGGCCTTGAGGGCGCGGTATTCGGGCAGGTAGCGACCGGCCTGGCGCATGATCCAGAGGGGAGGGCGCTCAAGCGGCTGGCCGGCGCAGGCGGCGAGGAAACGGTCGCGGGAGGTCATGCCGGAATGCTGGAGGACAGGGCGCGAAAGGCGAGACCGGAGGCGGGGGAATCATGCCCCCCGTCCTCCCATGGCGCCGCTCTCTCATTGCGCCGACTGCGGCCTCTTGACAAAACAGGGCGTGTGGGAAAAGGTAAGACGTGCAACTTACGCTCTCCAGCAAGGGTCAGATCGTCCTCCCCGCCGCCCTGCGCCGCAGCCTGCGCCTGCGTCCCCGCGCCAAGCTCGAAGCCGAGGAGCGCGACGGCGGCATCTTCCTGCGCCCCGCCGTCCGCCCGAAAAAAATCGAGTCGATTGAGTATCTACCCCCCGGAGCGATCAAGCTCACGCAACGCGAATGCGAAATGATGGACGCTCTTGCCGGGGAGGATGACGCCCCTGATTTTTCATGAGTACAAGCAAAGCCCCCGCGCAATGGGATGTCGTCAAGGTCCGCATCAACCCGCACGACCGTGACGAGCATCCCGCCGTCATTATCTCGCCCGATGAATTGTGCGCCAATCCGCACAAGGCAAAGCTGAACGTGCTCTATGGCACGACGCGCCGCCCGGCTGGCGGCGCGGGTTTGTTCGATGTCACCCTGGACGGAGCGGACGGGCTGGAGCATCCCACGAATTTTGATTGCTTCTATATTTACACGATCGACCGCTCCCGAATCAGCACTCACATGGGGTGCGTGGCGCATGAACGCCGCCGCCAGATCGGACGCAAAATCATCGCCACATTCCGCCTGCCAATTTGACTTCTCCAATGATGACTGGAAAAACTTGCAATGGCTCATGTGGTGGAAAATAAGCATTCCATAACATAATTGCTATGAAGAGAGTGATATATATCATTGCCATTAGTGTTGTCGTGCTTTTCGCAGGCTGCGCAAAGAAACAAGGTTTAAGTGGAACTTGCATGCTGCAAGGTTCCACTTCTACGCTTACCCTTACTGATGATGGTCAATTCTTGTTTAACAATGGTGATGCCGGATCATATACCGTTGAAGGAGGCATGGTTATCATGATGAATCCCATATTTGGAGGAGCCAAAGGCGAGATCAAAGGCAGTGCCTTGGTTTTTCCAGAAGCGCAGAAGGGCGACTTTGTTGGATCTAGTTTCAGTGGAACTTGGTTTCCAAAAAACTCGTCTACCAAAGGCCACTGATAGCTGGTGGCAGAAAGGCCAGTCCCTTGTAATGCGCCCTATCAGATTCAAACTTTAGGGTAGGGAGGCCTTTCTGAGGCCTCCGTGAGAACGCTTCGATTTCCCCATGAAAACTCAAACAGTCAGGCCCGTCCGTCGGAGGTCTCGGAGAGGCCTCCCTACCGGCGCTGCCGCGCCATCTTTAATACCATTTCTTAATTAAAAACCTTCTTGAGAAACACCCTCCAAACCGACCATGAATTGCACGGATTTTAACGGATAACATAGATAAACTCTTTGTTTTTCAATGAATTAAACATCCGTATAATCCGTTTTATCCGTGCAATCCGTAGTTAAAAGGATTGGTGTAAAGGGTGAAAATGGCTGGAAAATGGTATAATGCGACAGAATAAACGAAAAATGCCCAAGCCGTCCGTGCCACACAAACATATGAGCGGGGACGCCCTTGCCACGCGCCCCGGCGGATCATCCGTGTCATACCTTTCCCAATGAGAAAGAGCTTGTAGCGGGCAGGACGGTTTCGCCGTTCCGAGCAAAGCGAGAAGCCAGACAACCGCCACAGCATTCCTCGGCAAACGGCGGCGGTCTCGCCGAGACCGCCCTGTCCTAAAGACACAATCTCGTCGGGAAAGGGTATAAAATGTGAATTTAATTCGGAAATAGTATTAAACCCATTCCCAATGAAAATCACCCTTTTGTAGGGGCGTCGCTTGCGACGCCCGGCTTGATAACCGTGCTCCTGCAAAGGCCGTGCTCCAGCAACGGGCTTCGCAAGCGAAGCCCCTACATGGCTCTGCTTCTAAAGGGTCCTGTTCACTGGGAATGGGTATGAGATTCATGGGGATTGAAAACGAACTGGAAACTACTCACAGAGCCGTGAGGGTGTGGAGTTTTTAATACCTCTTCCGAATGAGATTGAGACCTTTGGAAGGGATGGCCTTCGTGTCGTTCGTCACGGGGGAATCGTGTCGTCTGTCACGGATAAAATCGGACGGCACGGAG
>JAIRTK010000533.1 GCA_031254955.1 Opitutaceae bacterium | reverse complement strand
GCCGCGGCGATGAGTCTCAGTTCCCTCAGCGTCGTTGGAAATGCGCTCCGCCTGCGCCGGATTCGGTTGTAGAGACTTCGCAAGGAATCTGTCTCACAACCTCGCGCGAAAATCCCTGTAACACCCTTTCCCGGCGCGCGGGTGTCTGTCGGGTAGGGCGAGGCGTCCCGCCGAGGCGTGTGCAGCGCGCGCGGGGAGGCGGGCGGGGGTGGGCCCCCACCCCCGGCCCGGCGGGCACGCCTCGCCCTACCTTTAACGGCTTCCATTGTGGGATTTTTATTAGGAAAGGGTATGAGACAGGCTCCAGACGAAGCGCTTGCGGTTGGAAAGCTTTGCCGACGCCATGAGGAACGCATCCGCTTTCCTCGGGTCATTTTTCTCATGAAAACAACCACTCTCATCCCCGCGCTCGCCGTGGCGTTGTTTGCGCTCGTTTTTGCCGGATGCAGCACCGTCAGCAGCCGCATCAAGGAAAAGGCCTCTGTTTTCGACACCCTCACGCCCGAGGAGCAGGCCAGCATCCGCCAAGGCGTGGTCGGGCTTGATTACACGATCGACATGGTTTACATGGCGCTCGGCAAACCCGACCATGTGAAGGAGAAAGTCACGTCCGGCGGGGCGGACACCACGTGGATCTATAACAATTATTACCAGGAATACGCCGGCACGCGCTTTGTCGGATACCGCCGGCACATGTCCTACGATCCGCATGCGAAGCGCTGGATCGCCTATTACGTGCCCATCCACGAGCCGGTTTACCGCACGCGCATCGAGGAAATGGCCCGCGTGCAATTCAGGGACGGCAAAGTCATCGCGATCGAGCAGCCGAAATAAAACAGCCGAAATAAGCCTGAAAACCGCGATGAGGTTCGAGGTGGCGCGGGTGACTCGCCTGTGGACAGCGAAGCCGCCGGTTTGAGTGGCACGTGTGACTCGCCCGTGGGGTCGGGTGGCGCGGGTGACTCGCTCGTGGACGATGCGCAGCATCGCCCTTTGCGGTGGCGGGATTTTGGGGTGGCGGGACTTCAGCGGCGCGGCACGCTGTCGCATGGGCGGGTCGTCCATGCCGCTCAATCCCACGGGCGGGACGCCTGCGCCGCTTTTAGGAGCACGGACATGACAGGTTTCTCGTTTCGCGCGGGACTTGTCCGCGAGGTCGCGGGCAGGAATGCCCGCGCTCCTGTGCATGGGCGAGTCGTCCGTGCCACGCAATCCCACGGGACGCGAGGGCACCCGCGTCGTGCGCCGCGTCAGTGGCGGGGCCGTGCGCGGGCGGCGAAGGCCAGCGCGAGGAGCGCGAGCGCGGGCAGCAGGGGCGCGCCGCCGCCGCCGCCGCTGCTGCTGCTGCCGGAGTTGCCACCGCCGCCTCCGGGGTTGTTGCCGCCACCGTTGCCGTCTCCGGTGCCGGTGGTGGCGGTTGTCGCGGTGAGGAGGAGGGTGGTGACGGTGCCGCTGGTGGAAAGTTTGCGAATGGTGTTGTTGAACGTGTCGGCGATGTAGAGATCGCCGGTGGCCTCGTCCACTGCGAGGCCGGCTATGCCGCTCTCAAAACGCGCCTCGGCGGCGGGGCCGTCGTGGTTGCAGTCCTCGCCGCCATAAGCGGGATTACCGGCGGCGAGGGTAAATGTGTCGCCGCCGTTGAGGGCGCGCCTGTAAATGGCGTTGTCGGCGGCGAGGTAGAGCCGTTGCCGTGTGTTGTCCACGGCGAGGCTGGCTGGCACGCCGGGGACGCCGCCGGCGAGGGTCGTGACCACGCCGGCGGGGGTGATTTTGCGGACGACGGCGGTGCTCGTGACGCCGTCCTCGCGCTCCTCACCCACGTAGATGTCGCCGTTGGCGGCGACGGTGATGCCGCTCAAGTTTTTGAAACTCGCGGCGGCGCCGATTCCGTTGGCGGTTCCGGAGACTCCGTATTGCCCGGCCAGCGTGATGGCGGCACCATTGGTGGTGGCGGTGCCGCTGCCGGCGAGAGGAAATTCGCAGACGATGCCAAATGCGCGCCCCATGCCGTCCCTGCCACGCACGAGCGCATAAATGGTGTCGCCGGCGGGACTGGCGGCGACGCAATTGGGGTAATCGAGGAAGGTATCAAGCTCCATGTCCCCCACGCCGGGAAGAGTCGTGACCGCGCATGTGGCAAGGTCAACGCGCCGGGAAGCGACCTTGAAGCCATCCACGACGAAGAGGCCGCCGGCGGCGAGGGTGATTGCGGAGGGCGTGTCGAAACGGGCGGCGGCGCCGGTGGCATTGGTGGTGCCGGAGGCACCGGTTTTTCCCGCCAGCGTGATGACCGCTCCGGTGTCGCCGGCGGGGATGATTTTGTGAATGGTGTCGCCCGCCGCGCTGATGGTGTAGAGCGCGCCGTCAGCCGGGTCGCGGACGAGTCCGGCGGGCAGGTGGATGAGGTCGGGGATGGGGCCGTTACCGCCGCCGCTGCGGTTCGCCGCCTGAAATATCCCGCTGTAATACATCTGCGTTGTCCCATTCGCCGTGTTGGTGGCGGAGAGAACGGCCACCGCCTCGCGGTAGTACCCGCCGGCGGGATTCGCGTCGTAGGTGGCGATGAGGGTGCCGTGATTGACGCCGGTCGCGCCGGAAACCACGCGCGCCCAGGTGCACGGGGCGCCCGACTTTTCGAGAATCCCCGCCTGCCACGCCTGCGTGCCGCCGCCGATGTTGGACACCGTCAAGGACAGGCTGCCCGAGAGCATGCCGGGCACGAAGCGAATCACGGTATCAGGCTGAAACACGAGCTCCGGCGCGGCGGCGAAAGTGGCGGGCGCATCCTGCTCCTGCGCGGGAGAGCAAGAGGCTTCTCTTTCTGTGGCGGCTGGCGTCCATTTCGCGTAGAGCGTGAGCGCTCCGGCGGCGGCGCCGGCACCGGCGGCGGGCGCGGAGACGATGGCGCTGGACGTGACGAGCGCGCCGGTGCCGTCGGGCAGCGTCCACCAGCCGGCGAACACGAAGCCGGCGCGCGCCGGCACGGGTAACGCGCCGTAAGGCTCGCCGGGGGTCGCAGAGCGCGCGGCGGAGTGCGCGGCGAGGGAGCCGCCTTGCGGGGCGAACGTCACTGCGACGGTGGCGGCTGCCGGGACGCTGCCGGACGGGTCGGCGGGCGTGTTCAGGTCATCCATCGCGGGTGCCTGGACGGCGGCGGCGAGGGCAAGAAGCGCGGCAAGCGCGTGCGCGGGTTGGCATTTTGATTTCATGATGGCGGAGACTGGCTGTGCGGGTGGGTTGTCCGCGCGCGCGGGCGAGACCGGCGCGCGGCGGAGGAATGAAACGGGCGCCATAATGTAGCTATAGCAACATGGCGTCAAGCGGTGTTTTCGCTTATTCTTGGCCCATGCGCACGCCGTTGAGTCCAGCCGGTTACAGCGCGGCGGTGGCCGCGGTGCTCCGGCGGCGGCGCGAGGTGGCGGGGTTGAGCCAGAACCGGCTCTCGGAGGCGGCGGGCGTCTCGCGCACCATGCTCACGCATGTCGAGCGCGGGCTGCGCTTCCCGACCGTGGACTTGCTTTGCCGGCTGGCGCGCGGGCTGGAAACGACGCCCGCGCGCCTCCTCGCGCAGGCGGAGCGGGAGCTGCGCCAAGGGAAGACGCACGCGTTCGCCAGTGCCAGCACGCACAGCCGTCCGCGCCGCAAGCATGCGGGCGTGCCCGCCAGCGACGGCGCGGCGGCGCACGGCGCGCGGGCGCATGGCGCGGCGAGATAGCCGGTGGCGGCGTCCATGTGTCCGGGGCGAGGGGCGGCGCGGAGCGTCGTCCACGGGTGGGTCGTTTGTGGTTCGGAAACATGGGCGGGACGCCCGCGGGAGCACGCGGGACGCGTGCGCTCCCCAAAACGTCCACGGGCGAGTGCGTCTCGCCGAGTGCGTCCCGCACGCACCACTCAAACCGTCAATCACGGGTTGCGGCGATTTGAAGGGGCGGCATCAAGGCGTCGCCGGCATCAAGGCGTCGCCGGCGGCGTGTCAGCGACAGCATCGTGTCAGCGACGGCGGCGGACGGCGGGATCGGGGAACGGCACCGGGTCGGTCGGGAGATGGTCTTTGCAGAGTTCGAGGATTTGAATCGTGGTGAGGCCGGTTTGCGCGGCGGAGTTGGTGGAGACGCCCAGCGATTCTTCGACCGGCTTGAGCGAGTCGGCGCCGTTGATCCATTTCGGGGCGGCCCGGCGCGTGGACATGCGGGACCAGTCCGCGATGGCGCGTTCGGCGAAGGGCGCGCTTTTCGTGTGCGCGTAGGCGTAGGCCGCCATGCGCGGGCCGCTTTGCTCGCGCAGGACGTAGCGCGCGTCCATGCCCTCGGCGCCGGTTTTTTGGTCGCGTTTCAGCACGTCGGCGGGCGCGCCGCCGATGCGGCAGTATTGCAGCCAGGCGCGCGCGAAATCCTCGCGCCCGAGCAGCGTCACCAGCTCGAACATCACCTCGGCGCCGCCTTGGATGGTGGCGAGGTTGTAGCTCACGGGGACGGGTTCCTTGGTGATCGGGTCGCGGATGGGGGTGAGTTTGCCGGTCGCGATGTCGTAGCCGACGGTCATGCTGCCGCCGCCTTTGAGCGGGCCGATTTTGCCGGTGAGGATGTCGGGGTTCAGGCCGTTGCGCTGGCCGGTTTGAATCCAGTAGGGCATCGCCATGATGGAGTCCACGCCGGCGAGGATGCGGTCGAGCCAGCGGGTGTCGCCGGTGCGCTCCCACTCGGTCATCCAGTTGCCGGCGAGCACAAACCAGTCGGGGCCGATGCGGATGCGCGAGGCGAATTCCGGCTCGCCGGGCACTTGCGGCTGCGCGAGGCGCATGGGGTCGTAGCGGGCGACGGATTCGTCGGCCTTCGTCGCCATGCGCATGATGTCGCCGGTGCGCTCGTCGGCGGTCAGGTAATAAAACGCGCGCCAGTGCACGGCCTGGCTGACGCGGGCCTCCTTCGCGCCGCAGCCCCACTTGACGACGTTGTGGCGCGAGCCAAGCCCGGCCATCGGGCCGAGGTGATAGACGTTGGTTTCGCTGGTGTTGCGGGTGTTGGCCTCGGCGAGGCGGAAGAGGTCGGCGCGCCCGGTGCGCAGGAAGCTGTACCAGAGCCAGAGGGGCACGCCTAGCTCGGTGTTTTGCCACGCGTGGCCGCCCCAGTCGTAATGCCAGAGGTGGCGCGGCGCGGAATACGAGTGCATGAAGTCGCCGTATTGCCAGAAGCCATACCAGTCGCGCTCGTCCACCTGGCGCTGGTAAAACGCGAGCACGGAGTCGAGGCCGTCCTCGACCTGTCTTTTGAAGGCGGTGGAGCGGTCGGGCAGGCTCCACACGCCGAAGACTTTCGCGGAGTGCATGTATTCGGGAGTGGATACAAGCAGCGGCAGGGCCGCGCCCGCGCGGGCATCGGCGGCGGCGGCGGCGCGCGAGGGCAGGGCGGCGGACGGGAAAAGCATCAGCTCGCTCGTGCGGGCCACGCCGTAGGCCGTGCTCATGCCGGGCTGCACGTCCTCGTAGGAGGCGCGGAGCGTGTGCCCGCGGATGTCGTAGTGGCGCATGTCCATTTCCTGCGCGTCGGGCGACCAGAGCCAGGCGGTGAGCTGCGCCGCGGCGGTGCTCGCGCGGCGGACTTCGAGCGAGACGGGATAGGACTGCCAGAAGTCCTTTATGCCGACGCCAAGCCCGCCCCCGAGGTCGCCGGCAAACACGTAGCCGCCCGCGCGCGCGCCCGCGGCGGAGGCGATCCAGGTGCTCCAGCGGTTGGTGCGCTTGACGATGTTGAAGCCGCGCGGGTTGGGCTGCACGAGCTTGAAGTCGTCCCAGACCGCGTTTTCAAAAAACTCGCCGGTGATGGCAAAGGGCTTTCCCGTTTCCTGCTCGATGCTGCCGCCGCCCGGCTGGAGCGGCTCCGACCACACGCCGCCGTTTTCGCCCGCGAAGCGCACCGTGCGGTTTTGCACCTGCTCGCGCATCGGGACATCGAAGCGCACGCCAAGCCCGCGCACGAAGTCCTTTTCCTGGTCGCCGTCAAACACGATGGTGTGCACCATGCGCACCGCCGTTTGCCCGCTGTAGAAATAGAGCCGCACGGTGAACGGCAGCCATTCGCGCCCCGAGCGCGCGCCGCGGTGGAAGCCCTCAAGGCGCACGACGGCGCGCACCGGGCCGGATTGCTCGACGGCGGCGGATTTCACAATGCTGGCGAAGGACTCGCGTCCCGGCGCGGCGGTGTCGTCAGGCTCGGGCGCGGGGCCGTTTTGCAGGAGGCAGACGAGCCTGCCCGCGCGCGCGGCCTCGCGGTCGCCGATGCGGAGCGAATCGATGAGGTTTTCGCCGCCCTCGCCGGGGATGGCGCAGACGAGCGCGCCGGTGTCGATGACGATGGCGCGGCCCTCGCGCGTCACACGCAGCGCGCCCGCCGCTGCCGGCGATGGCGTTGGCGACGTTGGCGGCGACTTGGCGACGGCCAGTTTCGCCTCGACGCAAAACCCCGAGGGCACGACGGTGGCGATGCCGCTCCACTTGAGCGAGCCGTCGGGCCAGTAGGCGAGCGGCCAAGTTTGCACGGGGAGCGTCTGGCCGTCCGCGTTGAGGGTGAAGGCGGCGTCGCGTCCCACCGCGCCCTGCGGCCAGGGGACGCCGAAGCTCACGCCGGTGTTTTGGGCGGGCGGTGTTTCATCGAGCCAGCGGAGGGCGACTTCCTGGGCGTGTGTTGTGGTCATGATGGTGCCGGGCAGGGCGAGGAGGAGCGACAGGGCGGGGAGACGTAACCGAAGGAGCGGGGAGTTCATGCCGGGGAGTGTCCGGATTTTTCGCGCGCGGTCGCGAGCGCGCGGCGAGCCTGACAGTATGAAGGGGCGGCGGCTCGCGGGCGCGGGATGCGCATTCCTTGCATAAGCGGCGTGGCGCCGAGGCCGCCCGGAGGCCGGCAGAACGGAGACCGGCAAAGAGCATGGCCCCGGAAAAGCCCCCGCCATGCGGGGCGTCATGTCTGCCGAATCCGACTCCGAATCGCAACCCACCGCGCCCATGCCGGCTGGCGCAACCTCACCGTTTACACGAAGCCATGCATAAGGACTGAGGCTCCTTTGTTAACCGAGATTAACACGAGGCAGCGCGGGCCGTGTGTCCGTGCGGTTCGGGTGGCACGAGTGGGTCGGGTGGCATGGGCGGGTCGGGTGGCATGGACGATTTGGGTGGTATGGGCGACTCG
>JAIRTK010000526.1 GCA_031254955.1 Opitutaceae bacterium | reverse complement strand
GCCGGCGAAGGCAATGGATTCCTTTGCTGGCAGATCGGAAACCGGCGCGCACACCCAACGTGATGTAATCGTTGCACGGCGGCTTCGCTTATTTGTTGCAACGTTTGCATTTTCTTTCGCCTGACAACGCCCTCCTCTTTGCCCTGGGTGGGGTTGTCATCGCCGGCCTGTGTTTCCGGCGTCCTCGTTTCTCCCTTCCCTCCTCCCCTGAATCCAACCCACCCGACCACCATCATGAAAATCCACATTCACTCCGCCGCCCTGTCCGTCCTTGCCGCCGCGTTTGCCGCGACGCTGCCCGCGCAAGTCGTCCGCTATGGCTTCGACTCCACCTATAAGACCGGTGTCGCGCAATGGACTCCCAACACCGGCTCCGGCGGCGAGAAATCCGCGAAAGGCGCCGCGCAGCTCAACAGCCTCGACCTGCGCATGTTCGCCGTGGGCGGCGCAAACGCCGACCTCGCCACCGCGCCCGGCGTCGCCGGCAAGGGCCGCGCGCTCGACCTCACCGGCAACACGCCCGGCACCATCAACGGCGCCGTCGCTCAACAGAACGCCGACTCGCCCGGCGGCTTCAAGGCGCTCACCATCACCGGCTGGATGAAACCCGCCGCGCCGTTGCAAAAGGACATGACGCTCATCCGCAGCTTCGCCACCGGCCCCTCCGGCGGCGGCTTCTGGATTTTCGCGACCGGCTCCAACGCGCTGATGCTCCAGCTCGGCGACGGCTCGAAGTCCGCGAGATTTCCCGTGCACACGACCGCCGTCGCCGCGCAGGACAAGTGGGTGTTCTTCGCCGTCTCGTGGGATGGCGGGGCCGGCCTCGCCAACTGGTATTTCGGCGGCGAGTCCGATGCGCCCGCCGCGCCGGTTCGCGTGGCCGCCCCCGCCTCCATCGGCATGACGCTCACCGCCACGAAGCAGATGTCCGTTGGCCGCGCGAGTTCCAAGAGTCCCGGCTTCCGCGGCCTTTTCGATGACATCCAGATTTTCGATACGGCGCTCGCGCAGGAAAAGATCGAGGCGATCCGCCAGTCCGCGCTCGCCCGGTGATCTTTTTGAACAAAAACCAACCGCGAAAGGACGCGAAAATCCGCGAAAATACCCCAAAAAACATCCAAAGATATTTTATAAACGAATTATACATTTTCCTGATTTCATATTTCGCGCCTTTTCGCGTCTTTTCGCGGTTAAAAAATGAATTCCCGGAAGCTCCCTTAATTTATTGATCTATAAAAACCCCCTTCGTCCGGGCCTTTGTTTCCATTGTCATCGCCCGCTCAATTCTTGGGAATCTCGCATCCATCCTCGTTCCGCAATCGCACTGTCATGACTCTCCCCGCCCATCGCCGCATCGCGTTTTTTATCCAGCCCCGCCTCGGCGCGCTCCTCGCCGCCGCGCTCCTCGCCGTCGCCGCCCGCGCCGACGTGCGCCTCGCCGCGCCGTTCGGCGACAACGCCGTCCTCCAGCGCGACAAGCCCGTCGCCGTCTGGGGCGAGGCCGACCCCGGCGAAAAAGTCTCCGTGCTTCTCGGCGCGCGCACCGCCGCGACCACCGCGGGCGCCGACGGACGCTGGCTCGTCCGCCTCGATCCCTTGCCCGCCAGCGCGGAACCCGCCGAGCTGGTCGTCACCGGCAGGAACCAGATTGTCCTCCAAAACATCCTCGTCGGCGATGTCTGGCTCTGCGCCGGGCAGTCCAACATGGAATGGAACGTCGCCCGCGCCGACAACGCCGCCGCCGAGCTTGCCGCCGCCAACCACCCCGGCATCCGTTTCATCAAAATCGACCGCGCCATCGCCGACGCGCCCGCCGCCCGCGCCACCGGCGCATGGCGCGTCTGCACGCCGCGCGACATCGGCGGCTGCTCCGCCGTCGCCTACTTTTTCGCCCGCGACATCCACCGCGAGACCGGCGTCCCCGTCGGTCTCGTGCAAAGCTCGTGGAGCGGCGCGATGATCGAATCCTTCCTGCCCGCCGACACGCTCGCCTCGACCGAATTCGCCGCCGTCGGAAAACGCTGGCGGCGGACGCTCGACGCCTGGCCGCTCAACAAAAAGAAACACGATGCCGACCAGTCCGCTTGGGAAAAAGAGCGCGCCGCCGCCACGGAGAAAAACCTGCCCTTCGACAAACCCGCCCCGCGCCCTCCCGTCGGCCCCGGCCATCGCGACCAACCCTCCGGCATCTACAACGCCATGGTCCATCCGCTGGCGCCCTGCGGCCTGCGCGGTTTCCTTTGGTATCAAGGCGAGGGCAACGCCCAGCGCTTCGATGAATACCACGCGCTCTTCACCGCGCTCATCCGCTCCTGGCGCGACCTCTTCCGGCAAGGCGACCTGCCCTTCTACTGGGTGCAACTTCCCAACTACAAAGCCGGGCGCGGCGACGCGCGCATGCGCGCGTTCCTCCGCGAGGCGCAAGACCAGGCGCTCTCGTTGCCCGCCACCGGGCAGGCCGTCACCATCGACATCGGCAACCCCGACGACGAACACCCGACCAACAAGCAGGAAGTCGGACGCCGCCTCGCACTCATCGCCCTCGCCAACCTTTACGGCAAACCCGTCGCCTGGCAAAGCCCGCGCGCGGCATCCGCGCATCCCAAAAAACAGGCAATGGAAATCACGCTGAAGCACGCGGGCGGACTCGCCTTGCGAAGCGGCGCCACCCCCTCCTTTGAAGTCGCCGGGGAAGACCGCGAGTTTGCGCCGGCCAGCGTGTTGTTTATTAAAAAGGACACGGTGATGGTATCATCGCCCGAAGTCCCCCGGCCCGTCGCCGTGCGCTATGCCTGGCTCAACGCCCCTGTCGCCAATCTATATAATTCCGCCGGCCTGCCGCTCGCGCCCTTCCGCACCGACGACTGGCCCGCCCTCGACGTATCTCGCACCAGCGCGGCCACGCCGCAAGACAAAGGCTCGGGCCGCGCGCAGGATTATTTTATGCAAAAACACGCCGCCTTCCTCGCCCGCGCCAAGGAAGGCCCGGTCAACCTCCTCTTTATCGGCGACTCCATCACCGACGGCTGGAGCAAGGCCCCCGGCATCTGGGAACACCATTTCGGACGCTACCAGCCCGCCAACTTCGGCATCTCCGGCGACTCCACCCAGCACGTCCTCTGGCGCATCGCCCACGGCGAACTCGATCACATCGCGCCGAAGGTCGTCGTCCTCATGATCGGCACCAACAACACCGCCACCAACACGCCCGCCGAGATCGCCGACGGCGTCGCCCGCGTCACCCGCCGCATCCGGGAAAAACTCCCGCAGACCAAAATCCTTCTCCTCGCCATCTTCCCGCGCGGCCCGCGCCAGCGCGCCGGCCATTACGACGACGGCATCCGCCGCATGGAAGTCATCAACGAAGTCAACCTCGGCCTCTCCCGCCTCGCCGACGGAAACCGTATCCATTTTTTGAATATCAACGACACTTTCCTCGGACCCGACGGCAGTATCCCCGCCGACGTGATGCCCGACCAGCTCCATCCCGGCCCGAAAGGCTACCAGCTCTGGGCCGATGCCATGCAGCCCCTGCTCGACGAGATGATGGCCGGCATCCAATAGAGTCTCCTCGCTCTTTCCGATAGCTGTTGCGGAAATTTTTTAACTACAAAGGGCACGGAGTTCGCAGGGAGGCGTTTGAATGAAAAAACTCACGCGGAGACGCGGAGGCGCGAAGAGAATTTTAATCAAAAACCCTCCGCGCCTCCGTGCCTCCGCGTCTCCGCGTGAGTTTTTTCATTAGATGTGTTCGTCAACCTCGTTTTCGCTGTGTGTAACGTTGCGCGGAGCCGGTAGGGAGGCCTCTCCGAGGCCTCCGCGACCGCGCTCCGATTTTTCAAAGTAGTTTCAAATCGCCATTTCCCCCCGACCGAGGCCACGGAGG
>JAIRTK010000511.1 GCA_031254955.1 Opitutaceae bacterium | reverse complement strand
GTGTCATACCACTTTCCACCCGTTTTCACCCTTTACACCAATCCTTTTAACCACGGATTGCACGGATAAAACGGATTACACGGATATTTAATTCATTAAAAATAAAGTGGTTATCTGTGTTATCCGTTGAAATCCGTGCAATTCGTGGTCGGCTTGGAGGGGTTTTTTTAAGAAGGTTTTTGATTAAAAAATAGTATAAAGTGACGCCGTCCGATTTGGAGTGCGGTGGCAGCGGGTGGCGCTTGCGGCGCTTTTGCCTTCAGGGCGCGTAATCTTGGCAGCAGGGCGGTATTAATTCAGGCCCAAGTCGTCGGGTTCGTTGGCGAGGAGCTTCCACTCGGGGGCGAGCGCGCCGAGGAGGTTGTGCCAGAGCCGTTGGTCCGGGGCGCCGAGGGTGTCCGGGCGCAGGGCGCTGATCACCCAGGTCCGGCGCTTCAGTTCCTCTTCCAACTGGCCCGCGGACCAGCCCGAATAGCCCATGAATCCTCGCAGGCGGACGGCGTCGGTGTCCAGCAGGTGCAGCGCTTTGTCCGGGTTGATGCCGAACATGAGATGGAAGCCGGAGCCGTCGGGATGAAGACGCCAGCCGCAGAGCATCAGGCGGGCGGTTTCGACCGGGCCGCCTTGGTAGAGGGGCACGTCTTCGAGTTTCGTGCGCGCGAAGGCGGGGTCGAGCTGGCCGAGGGTTTTCCCGAGCGGGTGGTTGAGGATGATGCCCATCGCGCCGTTTTCGTCGTGCGCGGAGAGGAGGACGACCGCGCGGCGGAAGCTGCCTGCCGGCATCGCGGGATGCGCCAGCAGGAGCGTGCCGGCGGGGAGGTGGTGTTCGGGTGATGTGGGATCGCGCATGAGGGGCGGTGAGCGGCGGGTGGTGGCGGCGGCGGCGAGTGGCGGATAATGGTGGCGAGTGGTGAGCGGCGGCGGGTAGCGACGGCGAGTGATGGCGGTGAGTAATGGCGGCGAGTGATGGTGAGTGGTAGCGGGTGGCGGCGGGTAATGGTGGTGAGTGGTGGTGGGTAATGGTGGTGACAGCGGATAATGGTGGCGAGTGGCGAGCGGCGGCGGGTGGTTCGGAGGCGGTGGGTGGCTCGGGGAGATTGGGCGGGGGCGGGTTTCAAGGGCGAAGGCCGACAGGTTGGCAGGTCCGCGCTTCCTCGGGGAGGGGCGGGGCGGGCGGGAGCGGGGGGCGGCTAGAGTTGGAGGATTTTCACGCCGGCTTCGTCGAGGAGGGGGCGGACGAGGGGGTCGTTATTGTAGTCGTGGCGGTAGCGGATTTCGGCGAGGCCGGCGGCGGCGAGGATTTTGGCGCAGTTGATGCATGGATAATGGGTCACGTAGGCGATGCAGCCTTCGACGGAGCTGCCACGGCGGGCGGCGTCGGCGATGGTGTTTTGCTCGGCGTGCACGGTCGCTTGTTCGTGGCCGTCGCGCACGCGCGAGATGTGCGGGGTGCCGGGCAGGTAGCCGTTGTAGCCGGCGGCGACGATGCGGTTTTTGCGCGCGCCGCCGCTTACGATCACGCAGCCGACGTGGAGGCGTTCGCAGGGCGAGCGGGTGGAGAGGAGCAGCGCCGTGGCCATGAAGTAGTCGTCCCACGAGGGGCGTTCGTTCGCGGCGGCAACAAGGTCGGCCACGTGGTCGATGAGGGATTTTATGTCGGCACTCATAAAGGGGCGGGAGGTGGAAGGCGGACGGTGGACGGTGGATGGTGGACGGTGAGGGGCGGAGGATGGAGGGGTTGAAGGATGGAAGGGTGGAAGAGCTGAAGGGTTGAAGGGCGGAGGGATGGGAGGCTGAAATCGTTCTCGTTCTCGTTCTCGTTCTCGTTCTCTTTTGCCGTTCCTATTCTTTTTTGTCGTTCTCTTTCTCCTCTGTCTTTCTCGTTTTCGTCTGTCTTTCTCTTTTGTCTTTTGCTTTTTCTCTGCTGTTTTTGCCTTCGCGAAATTTAGACAGAGAGAACGAGAACGAGAAAGAGAACGAGAACGATTTTTTTTGGGGGAGGCTCAGAATTGTTCGGCGATGGCGATGGCTTTGAAGAGGGCGGAGGCTTTGTTGAGGGTTTCTTGGTATTCGCTGGCGGGGTCGCTGTCGGCGACGATGCCGGCGCCGGCTTGGATGTGCACGAGGCCGTCCTTGATGAGCGCGGTGCGGAGCATGATGCAGGAGTCGAGGTTGCCGTCGTAGCCGAAGTAGCCGAGCGCGCCGGCGTAGAAGCCGCGGCGGGCGGGTTCGTTTTGCGCGATGATTTGCATGGCGCGGATTTTGGGCGCGCCGCTCACGGTGCCGGCGGGGAAGGTGGCGCGCATGAGGTCGTAGGCGGTTTTTCCGGGGCGGATGCGGCCTTCGACTTGCGAGACGATGTGCATGACGTGCGAGTAGCGTTCGATGACCATCATCTCGGGGACGCGCACGGTGCCGTAAGCGCAGACGCGGCCGATGTCGTTGCGGGCGAGGTCCACGAGCATGAGGTGTTCGGCGCGTTCCTTTTCGTCGGCGAGGAGGTCTTTTTCGAGGGCGAGGTCGGCGGCGTGGGTGGCGCCGCGTCGGCGCGTGCCGGCGATGGGGCGGATTTCGACAAGGCCGTCGGTGAGGCGCACGTGCACCTCGGGCGAGGCGCCGACGAGGGCGGCGTCGCCGGTGTCGAGGATGAACATGTAGGGCGAGGGGTTGACGGTGCGGAGGGCGCGGTAGAGGTCGAGCGGGGGTTTGGTGAAGGGGGCGGTGAAGCGTTGCGAGGGGACGATTTGGATGATGTCGCCGGCGCGGATGTATTCTTTCACGTCGTTGACCATGCGCTCGAAGTCGGGGCGGGTGAAGTTGCCCGGCGGGACGGTGATCGGGCCGGGTTCGACCAGCGGCGCGGGGGAAAGCGCGCCGGGCTGGCGGAGGAGGTCGTGGAGGTGGCGCAGTTCGGCGACTGCGGCGTCGTAGGCGGCAGCGGCGTCGCCGGCGCGGACGTGGGCGTTGACGCAGAGGCGGAGGGTTTGTTTCGCGCGGTCAAAGGTGACGAGCGAATCGGTGAGCATGAAGTAGAGCAGGGGGGCGCCGGGGTCGGCGGCGCCGGTGGCGGGCGCGGCGGGGACGGTGGGTTCGACGCGCGTGATGTATTCGTAGCCGACGAAGCCGACCGCGCCGCCGATGAAGCGCGGCAGGCCGGGGAGCGCGACGGGGCGGTGGCGGCGCATTTCTTCTTCGATGAAGGTGAGGGGGTCGGCGGGGGTGCGGATTTTCTGGATGCCGGCGGGGGTGCGGATTTCGGTGGTTTCGGGGCCGCAGGAGAAGATTTTGCGCGGGCGGCAGCCGATGAAGGTGTAGCGCGAGAGGCGTTCGCCGCCTTCGACGGATTCGAGCAGGTAGGAGGGGCCGGCGCCCTTGAGCTTGGCGTAGGCGGAGACGGGTGTCTCGAAGTCGGCCATGAGGTCGGTGTAAACGGGGATGACGTTGCCTTGCCCGGCGAGGCGGATGAAGGTGTCGAGGTCGGGAGTGAGTTGCATGGATGGATGCGCGTGACGAAAATCGGGTGATTAACAACGCGCCATCGGGCGGGTTTGTCGAGTCTTTGGGCGAGGCCGCTTTGGATTTCACGCGGCGGGCGCGGCGAGCGCGGCGGCGCGACCGGTCGCGACGGGCGGCGGCGCGGCCCCGGAGCGTCTATTGCGCATGGCGCGCACGCGGAATCAGCGGAACACAAAAAAGAACGCCAGCACCGCGATGATAACCGCCCCGCCCGTCCAGTAAACCACGGGGGCGGTTTTTAAATCGAGATCGGGGCGCTCCGGCAATTTCCTCGGGTTTTTCTCCGGCCAGAGAAAAGTGATGGCGCCCATCAACGCGAGCACCAGCTGGAACGTGAGCGCGACTTGCAACAGGAAATGCACATCGGGGGCGAAGGCTTGGAACAGCCCGTAGATTGCCGGGCCGCTCACCAGCGCGGCCACTCCGGCGGCACCGGGCGCGCGCGGAACCAACAGCCCGAAGGCAAACGCCGCGACGATTCCGGGCCAGATGTAACCTTGGAATTGCTGGATAAATTGAAACACCCCGCCGAACTTCGGATCGGCAAGCGCCGGCGCCAGCAGGCACCCGATGACAATCGCGCCGGCAGCCGCGAGCCGCCCCACAAGCACCAAGCGGCCTTGGGACGCCTGGCGGTCGAAAAGGCGGTGATAAACATCCATCGTGAAGATGGTTGCGGCCGAGTTGATCATCGACGCGAGCGTGCTGATGATTGCGCCCGCGATGGCCGCCAGCATAAAGCCCTTCATGCCCGCCGGGACCAGCTGGCCGATGAGCGTCGGAAACGCCTGGTCGGGGCTGTCGAGCCGCCCGGCATAAAGCTGCGCAGCGATGATGCCGGGCATCACGATGGCGAACGGCACGATCAGCCAGAGCGCGCCGGCAAAAATCACCCCCAGTTGCCCGTCCCGCAGGGTTTTCGCGGCGAGATTTCGCTGCACGATGAACTGGTTGAGGCCGCAATAATAAACAGTCACAATCCACATGCCGGACACGACTCCCGTCCAAGGCAGGCCGGGATGATCCGATGGAAGCATCATGTGCAGGCGGTCGCCGCTCGCGGCGCGAAAAGCGTCCCACCCGCCCACCGCATGCAAGGCGAGAAAGAAAATGACCACGCCGCCCGCGAGCAGCGCCAGACCTTGGAAAAGATCGGCCCACGCCACCGCCTTCAACCCGCCCCACGCGGTGTATAAGCCGCCGACGATGCCGAGCGCCCAGACTCCCTTGACGAGCGATGTGCCGAAAATGGTCGCCAAGGTGAGCGCGCCGGAATACAGCACCGCCGCGAGCATGACCATGACATAAATGACGACCGTCGTGACCGCCATGATCGCGCGCGCCGCCGTGTTGTAGCGATATTCGAGAAACTCGGGAATGGTATAAATGCCGGCGCGAAGCAAGCGCGGCAGCAGCGTGAACGAAATCAATACGATGCCAATCGACCCGATCAACTGCCAGCTGCTGACGGCCAGCCCGATGTCGCCCGCCCCCTGACCGGCCATGCCGACCATCTGCTCGGTCGAAATGTTCGCGGCGACAATTGATATCCCGATCAGCCACCAAGGGAGGCTGCGGCCTCCGAGAAAGTAATCGGCGCTCGTCCGCCCGCGGCGGCTCTTGATGAACGCCACGCCGATCACAATACAATAAAACACACAAATAACGATAATGTCGGAAATTTTCAGGGGCATCGCGGTTGTTTTTGAATTATTTTCGGAACTAAACAAGGCAAAATTCGCCAGAGGGTCTTTTTTTGGCGCACTTCAATCCAAGCCGCCCCCCCGCACACACCACCACCACACACACCCTCTTCCCGCTTCATCGTTCTCGCTCTCGTTCTCGTTCTCGTTTTCTTTGTCTGTCTCTTTCCTCTTTCCTCTTTTCCTTTCTCTTTCCTCTTCTCCTTTCGCGCACCCGTCCCTTTTTAGCCTTGTTCGCCAACCTTGTTTTCACCGTGATGCAAAATTCAAAGCACGGCAACGAATGGCCGAAGGCGGTAGGGAGGCCTCTCCGAGGCCTCCGCCGGGCGGAAAGGGCGGTTAGCATTTCATGAAAAAATCGGAGCGCCACTGCGGAGGCCTCGGAGATGCCTCCCTACCGGAAATGTTTCGATGAGTTTCGTGTGCCGGGTATGGGTGCCTGTGCCCTGTTGTGCGCCCACAACCAAGCGCTTGTCGTCCTTTCGAGACGCATCCGCAGCTTTGAGGCGGCCTCCACTTCGCGGCTGCTCGATGCAGGACCCATTCAAAAGAGCAAGGAATCATTAAAATCACATGACGTGGAGGTCCAGAAATTCGAACGTCAATCGGTTCGCGCCAATCTTCATGATATGAAAGCGCGCTGTCAGATCACTGGGAGCGTTGTCCAACGGCACATCATCGTAGTGAATCATTCCAAGATACAATGAAGGCGCCAAACCAAAGAGATGTATCCGATCAACTTTTATGGCTTTCTTCACGAATTCCTCGGGACAGGGCATCTTGGTGATCGAGGTAATACGATGGCTCTCCCCATCGAATGCTTTGTCGCA
>JAIRTK010000509.1 GCA_031254955.1 Opitutaceae bacterium | reverse complement strand
GGCGGGACGCCGCCGCTCCTTGCGCGAGCGCCCTTGCGCATCCCTTTTCCCCTTCTTCACCCCTTCCTCCTTCTTCATTCCTTTTTCCCTCATCATCTCCCTCCTCCTTATACCCTTTCCCAGTGAACATGACCCTTGAGAAGCAGAGCCATGTAGGGGCTTCGCTTGCGAGGCCCGTTGCTGGTGCACGGCCTTTGTTGGTGCACGGTTATCAAGCCGGGCGTCGCAAGCGACGCCCCTGCAAAAGAGTGCTTTTCATTGGGAATGGGTATTATACCAATTCCGAACGAAATTTATTCTTTTGGATGGATTGCCGCCGTGCTGCCCATTTCTTTCTCTTTCCTCTTTATCTTTCTCTTTCTCCTAGTTTCCAACCAGTAATGGGAGGAAGGAAGAGAAAGAGGAAAGATAAAGAATAAAGAGAAAGAGCAAAATCGGACTACAAAAGGATAAATCTCATTGGGAATTGGTATTATAGGGTTGAGGGAGAATTCATGTCACCAGTTCACGCGCAGGCCGATGGTGATGGCGGTGCTGTTTACGATGTCGCCCATCGTCCAGGCTCCGTTCACGCAGGCGCCGACATCGCGGTTGAACCACCACATGAGCGAGCCGCCGATGGTAAAGTCGAGGCTGCCCAGGTCATTGTCAAACGGCACGTCCATGACGGTGATGCGGCTGTCGGCGAGAAACTCATAGCCGACCGCGACGCGGAAGGAGGGAATGAGCGCGCCGTTGGGCCAGGTCGGGACGGTCATGTGCCAGCGCAGTCCGGCTTGGGCGTGCAGCGAGTCGGCGTCGTCAAACGAATACTCGCGCTTGAAGGCGTCGGCGGTTTCGTCCAGCCGGGTGTTCTGCCACATGATGCGCGCTTGCGGCTCGAAAACTCCGGCGCCGGCGGTGGCGAAGGCGCGGCCCGCCTCGAGCGCGAGGGTCGTGCCCCAGCCTTCGAAGCGCACCGTGTCGGAGGAGTCGCGCATGGCGACTTTGTAGCGGTTGCGCGCGATGTTGGCGAGCAGGTCGGCATACCAGTCGCCGCGCCGGCTGGTGAGAAACACACCGGCCTCCTGCGCGCCGGCATCAATGTCGGCCACGGCTTTGTAGTCGGAGCGGGCTTGCACAAATGTCGCCACGATGCCGGCGTCGAGGCGCGAGGAGGCGGAGTCGTGTTTGCCCCAGGGCCACAGGACGCCGAGCTGGGCGCCGGCGGTGCGCACGGAGAGGCCGTCGAAGAGTTCGCCGTGGATGCGGTCTTCGCGGCTGATGCCGCGCAGCCAGAAGGCGGCGTTTTCCGCCGGGAGGGGGGCGGGTTCGCCGAGGCGCTGGTGGAGCGAATCCACGCCGGCCTTGGCCATGAGTCCGGCCAGGGCGGGGAGCGCGGCGGCGGAGGGGATTTCGGGCGAGAAGTTTTCCGGCAGGAGCCAGCCCGCAGCGTTGACTTTGAGGTCGTAGGCGCCGAGCACGGCGCGGTTGGCGTAGTCAATGGTGTAGCCGGCGGCGTTGGCGCCTTGCACGTCAATGAGTCGGGCGCGGACCGTGCCGGTGGTGACCGCGGATTGCTCGAATGTCACGAGCAGGCGGATGTCGCCCGATGCGCCGTCGGCGACGGTGAGGCGTCCGGTCGAGACGATAAGCTCGGCGGCGGGATTGACGGCGGCGGTGAGGGCGATGGTGCCGGTGCCGCCGATGGTTGAGAGGGTTTTGACGGTCTGGCTGGTTTTGCCCAGTTCGAGCGTGGCGGCGCCGGTGAATTTGAGGGTGGTGGCGGGGTTGAGCGCATGGGTGGTGCCGGTCTTGAGCGTGCCCTGGGTGAGAAGGGTGTCGCCGGTGTAGGTCTGGGCGGTGGCAAATGTGAGCGCGCCCGCGCCGGTCTTTTCAAAACCGCCCGCGCCGCTGATGACGCCGGCGTAGCTCGCGTCGGCGGCCTGGTCAAACACCACCGTCGCGGTGGCGGCGGCAAGCTCGATGTTGCCGCGCAGGCTGGCGGCGCTGCCTTGCAGCGCGCCGTCGCACACCCGCATGGGGCGGCTGCCGGCGTAGGTGCCGGTGAGCACGACTTTGCCCGCGCCGGTTTTTTCGATCAGGCCCGCGCCGGTGATGTCGCCGGCGTAGAGGCCGTCGGTGTCCTGGGCAAAGATGAGCGTGGCGGCGGCTTGCACGGTGATGTCGCCGACGAGGCTGCTGGTCGTGCCGGCGAGCGCGCCTTCGCGCACGTCGGTGCCGCCGGTGTGGGAGTTGGAGCCGGAGAGGGTGAGGGCGCCGGGGCCGGTTTTCACGAGCGCGCCGGCGCCGGTGATGTTGCCGGCGTGGGCGGCGTCCGAGGTTTGCGCGAATTCCAGGAGCGCGTTCGCGGACAGGGCGGCGTCACCCGGCAGCGCGTCGGCGGTGGCGCGCAGGGCGCCGTCGAGCACGCGCGCGCCGCCGGTGCGCGCGGAGGAGTCCGCCGTGGTGATGTCGAGCGTGCCGGGGCCGGTTTTGACAAGCTCGCCCGCGCCGGAAATCGCGGTGGCGGCGGCGAGGGCGAGCGTGCCGGTGCGCACCGCGAAGCCGCCGCCCTGCCCTTCGAGCACGAGGGCGCGCGTCCACTCGCCGGCGCCGGTGTAGTCAATCAGTCCGAAGGTCGTGCCGGTGCCGAGCACCACGGGCGCGTTCAGGCGGGCTTGGTCGGCGAGCGTCACGGTGCCGTCCTGGATGTGCGCGCCATTGGTCAGCGCCACGGTGGTTTGCAGTTCGAGCGTGCCGGCGCCGGTTTTGATGAATTGGTTGCCGCCGGTCAGCGCGCCGGTGAAGGCGAAGGTGCCGGTCGCGCCGTCCGCCACGTTCATGGTCAGGCTGGCGTTGTTCAGGTTGATCGTGCCCGAGCCGGACACCGCCGAGAGTTCGAAGCTGGTCGCCGTCGGGGCCACGATGTAGGTCGCCCCGGAGGCGACTTCGAGCGCGCCGGCGCCGATGTGGCCGGCGAGCGTGCCGCTGAGCACGGTGGTGTCGCCGTAGTTGTTGCCGGCGTTGGCGAGTTCGAGGTGGCCGTCGCCGGTTTTGACGAGCCGGCCCGCGCCGGTGATGGCGTTGGCGAGGGTGGCGCCGCCGGTTTGTTCGATTTCGACGGCGGAGGTGGCGGCGGCGAGGTCGAGCGTGCCTTTGAGCGTGGAGGCGGTGGCGAGGAGCGTGCCGTCGAGGATGCGTGTCGCGGCGATGTCGGCGGCGGGGGCGAGGGTCGCGGCGCGGATGTCGAGGGCGCCGGCGCCGGCTTTGACGAAGTCGCCGGTGCCGCTGATGATGGCGGCGGGGGCGAGCGTGGTGGTGCCGCCGGCGGCGACGTGGAAGCCGCCGCCGGAGCCGGTGAGGGCGAGGGGTTTGGTCCAGGCGGCGGCGGGGTTGTCGTAATGGATGAGGCCGGCGGTGGTAGTGTCGCCGAGGGTGATGGTGGTGGCGGCGAGGTTTTCGTCGGAGAGTTTGAGGATGCCGTCCCGGACGAGGATGCCGCCGCCGAGGGCCACCGAGCTGGAGAGGGTGAGCGTGCCGACGCCGGTTTTGTTGAATGCCGCGGCGGGGCCGCCGGTGAGCGCGCCGGTGAAATTGAATTCGCTGGAGGAGGAGGCGGCGACGTTGAAGTTCAGGCTGGCGGCGTTGAGGTTCACGGTGCCTTGGCCGAGGATGCCGGCGAGTTCAAATTCGGTCACGCCGTCGGCCACTTTGTAGGTGCCGGCGGCTTCCACGGTGAGCGTGCCTTGGCCGAGGTGGCCGGTGAGCGTGCCGGTCTTGATGGTGGTGTCGCCGGTGTAGGCGTTGGCGTTGTTGGCGAGGACGAGTTCGCCGGTGCCGTGCATGATGAGGTGGCCTGCGCCGGTGATCAGGCCGGAGAGGGTGCCGGTGGCGGCGTCGGTGAAAACGGCGGTGGCGGCGTTGGCGAAGGTGAGGTCGCCTTTGATTTTCGAGGTGTCGCCGAGGAGCGTGCCGCCGAGGATGCGGGTGCCGCCGCCGGTCTGGTTCATGGTCGCGCCGGTGAGGTCGAGCGTGCCGGCGCCGGCTTTCACGAAGTCGCCGGCGCCTTCGACGGTGGCGGTGAGGGTCTGCGTGCCGGCGGCGACGCTGATGCCGCCGCCGGAGCCGGCGAGCGTGAGGGTTTTGGTCCAGGCGGCGAGGCCGTCGTCAACTTCGAGGAGGCCGTGGGCGGTGGCGGAGCCGAGGGTGAGGGCGGCGCCGAGCTGGTTTTGGTTGTCGAGTTTGAGGGTGCCGTTTTCGACCGTGATGCCGGTGGCGAAGGCGGTGGCGAGCGCGGTGCTCGCGCCGAGGTCGAGGGTGCCCGCGCCGGTCTTGCGCAGGCTGGCGCCGCCGTTGATGAGCGCGCCGGCGAAGGTGTAGGTTTGCGTGCCGCTGAGGACGTTGAGGGCGAGGTTCGCGTTGTTGAGGTCAACGGTGCCGTTGCCGGCGATGGCGCCGAGGGCGGCGTCGGTCACGCCGTCGGCCACGATGTAGGTCGCGCCGGTCTGCACGGTGAGCAGGCCCGTGCCGACGTGGCCTTTGAGCGTGCCGGTGGCGACGGTGGTGTCGCCGGTGTAGTTGTTGGCTGCGTTTGAAAGGGTGAGCTGGCCGGCGCCGGTTTTCGTCAGCGCGCCGGTGCCGCTGACCGCGCCGGTGAGGGTGACGGCGTGGCTGTTGGTGTTGAGGATGCCGCCGGCGGCGAGGTCGAGGGCGCGGGCGGTGGTGATGTCCGCGCCGTAAAGCGCGGCGCCGCCGTTGAGCGCGAGCGCGCCGGTGGTCGCGCCGAGTTTCGCGTCGTCGTCGATGAAGAGCGTGCCGGAGTCCACGCGCACGCCGCCGGTGTGGGTGTTGTTGCCCGTAAGCGCGAGCACGCCCGCGCCGGCCTGCACGACAACGCCGGAGCCGGAGAGGTCGCCGGAGAGCGCGTAGTTGCCGGCAGACGCGATGACGACGGCGCCGTCGTTGGCGATGGCGGGCGGGCCGGCGTCGGCGTGCCAGGCGATCGCGCCGCCGTCGCCGATTTGAAGCGTGCCGCCGGCGGAAATCGTGATGCCGCCACCGGCGGCGGCGCCGAAAATCGTCTGGCCTGCGAGGGTGAGCCGCCCGGCGGCGACCTTGAGCGTGTCGGCGGCGACGCCGGAGAGGTGCACGGTTCCGGAGAGGGTCCAGTCGGCGGCGGCGCCAGCGGCGGCGGAGGTGCCGGCCATGGTGAGGGAGGCGAAGCCGTTGGAGGCGGCGCCAGAGTTGGCGATGAAATTACTGTCCTCGGCGCCGGAGCCGTGGAGGATGAGGTGGTTGAGGCCGGCGGTGACGCTGACGGCATCGCCGTTGAGGACGGAACCGGTGTCGAGGGTGAGGGTGCTGCTGGCGGCGGTGGAGGCGAAATAGATGGCGACGCCGGAGCCGCCGGTGATGGTGCCGGTGTTGGTCACGTCGGACGCGCCGCCGAGGTGGAGGCCGCGGAGGGCGCCGTCGATTTCGCCGGCGTTGGTGATGGCGACGGTGTTGTTGTTGGCCGAGTAGATGGCGCCGCCGCTGGCGGCATTGACGGAGGTCTGGATGAGCGCGCCGGCGTGGTTGACGACGGTGTTGAGGCGGGCGGTGTTGCCGAAGTTGATGCCTTTCAGTCCGCCGAGGATGGTGCCGGAGTTGGTGACGCTGCCCGCGGCGGCGGAGGTAAAATACACGCCGGCGTGGGAGGAGATAGTGTTGCGCGACTGGATGAGGCCGGAGTTGGTGATGGTGGCGTCGGCGCTGAAATACCCGGCGCTGTTGTTGGCGGCGATGGTGCCGGCGTTGGTGAGGAACCAGCGGGCGACGCCGGCGGCGGTGGCGCCGGTGACGGCGTTGTTGGCCGTGGTGATGTCAATGAGCGTGCCGGGCTGGACTTCGTAGTTGTCGGAAGCGGCGCCCATGGCGTAGGTGGTGGTGCGGTCTCCGATGATCACCGGCGTCGCCGTGGTCTGGGCCGCGAGCGGCGACAGCGCGCGCCACAACAGCCAGAAAACGAGACCCAGCCGGGCGGCGGACATGGCCGGGGAAAAACAGCGCGCGACTGAAACAGGGAATACTGTCATGGTTTTCATAATACAAACAAGGGGGTTCAATTCTGGGAGAGAAGATCGTCCTTTGGCAGACTTTCGATGAGTCAAATTTGGTTCTATTAATAATACCAAGTCAAGCAATTTTCTGTTTCCTCTCATGGATGGTCGCGTTGCGGGAGGCGCCGGCGGGCCGGCGCCGAAACTACGCCGGCATGACGGACTTCACCGTCTCCAAGGCCGCGCCGGTGGCGCCGCAGGAGGTGCGGACCACGAGCTTGGGCGGAAGCAGGATGTGGTTGGCGCGGTCCTGGCGCGGTTTGCCCTCGATGCGGTCAATGAGCAGGCTGGCGGCGGTGGCGCCTTCGTCGTCGAGCGGCTGCTGCACGCTGGTGAGTTGCAGGCCGAGCGAACGGTAAACCTGCGAGTCGAAATTATCATAGCCGACGAGCGCCACGTCGTCCGGCACGCGCAGGCCGGCCTCGCGCAGCGCCGTGAATGCCCCGAAGGCGAGCATGTCGAACATGCAGATGATGCTGTCAAACGGCAGCTCGGCGGCGCGTTTGCCCTTCACCCATCCGGCGACGACAGCGCGCGCGGCCTCGAAGAAGTCCTGGTCGGCGCCGATCTCGCATTCGAGCACAGGCTCGGGCTGCAAACCGTGGTCGCGCATCGCCTCGATGACCCCGCGACGGCGGTCGCGATGCACGGTGTTGTTTGGCCAGAATCCGACCAGCGCGGGGCGGCGGCGTCCGCAGCAAATCAGGTGCTCGGTGAGCTGATACATGCCTTGGACGTTGTCCGTCATCACGCACGAAAAATCCAGGCCCGCGATATAGCGGTCGAGCAGGACGAGCGGGATGCCGCGCCGCTTCAGCTCCTTGAGCAAAACGAGAAACTTCTTCCGCTCGGTCACGAACCGGTCGGGATAGAGGAGGATGCCGGCGACCTGCGCGTCCATCATCTTGCCAAGCTGCGTGATCTGGAGTTCGGGGTCGTTGTGGTCGTGCGAGAGCAGCATGTGGTAGCCGCGGCGCGTGACCTCGGCCTCGACGCCGCGCACGATGCCGCCGACCATAGGCTCGGTGGCGTTCGGAACGAGCAGGCCGATGACGCGGGTTTGCAGAAGCCCGGCGGTCGGGCGCGCCGGGTGGCGGGCGAGAAACGTGCCGCGCCCCGGCGTGGATTCGAGCGTGCCGTCGTTGCGAAGCGATTGCAGCGCCTTGCGCGCCGTGACGCGGCTGATGTCGAATTTCTTGATGAGTTCGCGTTCGGTCGGAATTTTCGAACCGACAGGCAATTCCAAAAGAAACTGTTCCAGCTCCAGGCGCACGCGCTGGTAGCGGGGGAGGAGTTCTATAACGGTCTTGGAAGCCATACAAATTGCATGAGACAATTCGGCGGACGAGTCAAACGCGCTTAATGCGCCGGTGCCGCCGGCGGGGGGCAACTCAAAGTGGTGTCCCTCCTCTTTCTTCTTTCCTCTTTATCTTTCGCTCTCCCGTCAGGAACGGGCGGGAAGTTCCGGGGAGGCGAGAGGGCTGACAAGAGAAAGAGGAAAGATAAAGAATAAAGGGGAAAGATTCCGGAGGTGACATCACTTTGATTCGCGCCCTGCCGCCGCCGGCGGACGCAACGAGTGTTCCAAAAACGTCAGCGTGCCCGGCAGCAACGCCTGGACGACGGGAAACGTGTGCCCCCCGTCGATGCTCTCGACTTCGACCGCGATGCCCGCCTCGGTCGCCGCGGCGATGAACCGCCGGTTCATCCCGGTCTCCGGCGCCCGCGTGGCGTAGGCGACACGCACGGCCGTGCCGCCGCGCAGCGCCTGCAACCGGCGGATGGGATTGCGCTTCGCCCACTCGGCGGGATCGTCGCCAAAACGCGGAGGCACGGCGTAGCCGCCGGTCTCCTTGGGCACGGGAAAATCGAGCAGCCCGATCATGGTCGCCACCGCCGCAAAATCCCCGGGGCGGCGGACCGCCGTGTACATCGCCCCGTAGCCGCCCATCGACCAGCCCCCGATGGCGCGCGCGCCGGCGGTGTTCCCCAGCGGGAACAGCCGCGCCGAAAGGGCGATGATCTCGTCAATATAATCGGCGTAGCGCTCCTCCGCCTGCACGGGCGAGTTTATATACCAGCCCTCGCGCGCGTAAGGCAGGACGATGGCGCAGGGCGACGCGAACAGACGCGCCCGGCACGCGTCATCCTGCAACAGGGTGCGCTCGTTGCGCCCGCGTCCGTGGAGGAAATAGATGACCGGCACGCGCTCCTTTGTCCCCGGCGACACGCCCTCGGGCAGCACCACCATGAAGCGCATCGGGCGCTTGAGCGCCTCGCTGTCAAAGTCGCACCGCCACACGCGCGGCTCGATGCTGGTGACGCGCGGCGCGGGCGCGGCGCGCGCGCAAAGGGCGGCAAAGGGCAGCGCGGCCACTATATATAATGAAAATCTCAGCATGGCTCCGTGCATGGGGTCCTCCGTCCGGGGTTTATTTTTTCAGTGCCGAAAGGATCGAGGCCGCCACCGCCTTGGCGAAGGCGGCGTTGCCGTTCTTATTAAAATGAACGTCGTTGGGGATTTGATATTCGGCGATGTTTGACCCGGCCACGGCGTGCAAATCGTCGATGAGCACCCCGTTCTCCTTCATGACGCGCAACGCGATTTCATTATAACGAGCGACATCGGACGGGACGCGCTCGTAGCGGGCGTTTTTCACGACCTCCGGCACCGGCGTGGTGGTGGCAAAGACCAGCGTGGCGCCGGTGGCCTTGAGCTGCCTCACGATATCCTTGAGATAACGCTCGTAGCGGTCGGGCGGGACGTTCTGGCGCCCGGGCTTCAGATATTTCATGTCGTGCAGGCCGAAATTAAAATGAATGACGTCCCATTTCCCGGCGCCGAGCCACGCCTTGATTTTTTGCCGTCCGGTCGCCGACGAGCCGCAGTTGGTGGGCGGCCGGTGGACGTTGGCCTTGCCCGCGAGCGCCTGCCGGACGCCGAGCGTGTAGCCCATCGAAACGGAATCGCCGATCAGGAACACGCGCGGCAGGCCGGGCACGTCCTCGACCGGGCGGAGCGAGGGCGAGAGTTTTCTGGCGGCCTGGTCGTCGGCCCGGGCGAACCCGGCGGCGAGCACGAGCGAGGAGAGGAGGAGGGCGAGGAGTGTTTTCAGTTTCATATGATTTATGCTTATACGCTGTTTTCGACCATTGGTTTTTGTCTCACCACAAAGGCGCAAAGGACGCAAAGAAGCATACATGGAGGTTTTCTTTGCGCCCTTTGCGCCTTCGTGGTGAACTTTTGGATTCTTTCATGGGTATTAATGATGGGAAACCTGAATTATATATTGGTA
>JAIRTK010000507.1 GCA_031254955.1 Opitutaceae bacterium | reverse complement strand
GACCACCTCCCCTACATCGTCATCATCATCGACGAACTCGCCGACCTCATGATGGTCGCCCCCTCCGAAATCGAAACCAGCATCGCCCGCCTTGCCCAACTCGCCCGCGCCGCCGGCATCCACCTCATCATCGCCACCCAACGCCCCTCGGTCAACGTCATCACCGGCATCATCAAAGCCAACCTCCCCTCGCGCATCGCCTTCCAAGTCGCCTCGCAAGTCGACTCGCGCACCATCCTCGACGGCAAAGGAGCCGACACCCTCATTGGCCGCGGCGACATGCTCTTCACCCCCCCCGGCACCTCGCGCCTCGTGCGCGCGCAAGGCGCCTTTGTCTCCGACGAAGAAATCGCCGCCCTCGTCGATCACCTCAAACGCAACGGCCCCCCCCGCTACGCGCGAGACGTGGAAGAAGCCATCGAAGACGACGCCGCCGCCGACATGGACGACGAAGACAACGAAGACTACAAAGGCCTGAGCGAAGAAGAAAAACTCTATAAAAAAGCCCTGGAAATCATCAAGACCACCCGCCGCGCCTCGACCTCCACCCTGCAACGCCGCCTCCGCATCGGCTACAACCGCGCCGCCCGCATCATGGACCAGATGGAAGAAAACGGCCTCGTCGGCCCCGAAAACGGCTCCAACCCCCGCGACATCCTGATCGACCTCGACACCCTGTAACCGCCAACCCCAACCCCGCTCGCCGCGCCCGGCTACCCGGCCAGCTCGGCCCGATTAGACCGCCCCAGCTCACCCTGCCCCGCCCAGCTCGCCCAGTCCGCCCGCCACCCGGCTCGACCCGCCCGCCCGCTCTTCAAGATTTGAGGACAGGCGGGCGGAGGCGGAGCGTCCCGGACGGCACGCGCGTCCCCGCCGACAACAACCAAGCCACCACCAAGACCATCACCACCGGCAGACATGTCGCCAAAACCGCCGCCGGCGAAAAGCAGATGCCCATGTCCGCCGACGAACGTTACAACTGATACCCTTTCCCAATGAACAGTACCCTTTAGAAGCAGAGCCATGTAGGGGCTTCGCTTGCGAAGCCCGTTGCTGGAGCACGGCCGTTGCTGGTGTGCGCCCGTTGCTGGCTCACGGCCTTTGCTGGCTCACGGTTATCAAGCTGGGCGTCGCAAGCGACGCCCCTGCAAAAGAGTGATTTTCATTGGAAATGGGTATTATTGATTTGTTTTTAGTGAACAGAAAAAAATGAAGGGAAACGAAGAATGCATTTTTATAGTTTTCTTGGTTCCCTTTGTTTTCTTCTGTTCAAAATAAAGATTCGTTTTTTATAACCGCAAAAATCGCCAAAAGGCGCGAAACTCAGGAAAAGGCTGGTATTTCGCGCATTTTCCGCGCCCTTTCGCGCTTGAATCAATGCTTCGTCTTTACTGTCCACGAATTATACGGACAGTTTAATGGCGGGTTTTTATTGAACAAAAAGAAACGCGCCGGAGCAGGTCAGGCGGTCTTCTTGCGGACAGACCCGGTGCCGCGAAACCGGGCGGTAAACGGCACTTCCGATGCGAACTGCGCGGGCGCGGGCAAAGTCAGATCAGGCGCGCGAAAGATGCGGCGTTCCCCCAACGCGCCGCGCCGCAAATCCCCCGGGTCGGTGACGCCGACCTGCACGGAATCGCCCGCATAATGCGGCACGGCGGGAAGCGGAGGAGGAGGGAAAAGCGTCATGAGATACAGAGGAAGAATACCGGGAGAAGACTGATTCGATATGAAATGCCCCTCCGGGAAAGGTTCCGTGCTCCCGCCTGAAAAATAAGCCCGCCGCCCCACCGTGTTCCCGCCTGAAAAATGGCTCCGCCACTCCGCTTCCCGACAAAAATGCCACGGACCGTCCGCGTAATCTCAGAACAAGAACGAGGAAGGCGGAAGGCGGGCGTGTCCGCGGATTGAATCGCCCCGCCCTCTCCTCGGATGTGATTCAAAGGCGAGTCCCCCCAAGGCGCTCGCGCAAGGAGCGGCGGCGTCCCGCCGCCGGACGAGGCGAAGCCTCGCCCATACGCGATGGACCATGCGCAGCCCGCGAGTGCAGGGCGCTCGCGTTGCTCGCGTCCGGCGGCGTCTCGCCGCCGCTCCTTGCGCGAGCGCCCCTCCTCATCCCCTTTCCCCCATCCCCCTCCCTTTTGATTCTGATGCTGACACCACCTTGAATGCCCCCATTTCGCCCCCTCCCCCATTTCTTTGGGTTTGCAGTGCCGCCCACGCCGCGGCATCCTGACCGCTTTCTTTTTCCAACTGTTCTCTATCCATGAAAATCGTCCTCGCATACTCCGGCGGCCTCGACACGTCCGTCATCGTCAAATGGCTTCGCGAAACCTACGACGCCGAAATCGTCACCTTCGCCGCCGATGTCGGCCAGGAGGAGGAACTCAAAGGCCTCTCGCGCAAAGCGCGCAAGACCGGCGCGACCCGGCACTACACGCTCGACCTCGTCGAGGAATTCGCCCGCGACTTCATCTACCCGATGCTCCGCGCCAACGCCATTTACGAAGGCCAGTATCACCTCGGCACCTCCATCGCGCGCCCCCTCATCGCCAAGGCGCAAGTCGACATCGCGCGCAAGGAAAAAGCCGACACCGTGGCGCACGGCGCCACCGGCAAAGGCAACGACCAGTGCCGTTTCGAGATGACCTACATGGCGCTCGCCCCCGACCTCGCCATCATCTCGCCTTGGAAACTCGACGCCTTCCGCGACGCCTTCCCCGGCCGCGCCGAAATGATCGCCTACTGCGAAAAACACAAAATCCCCGTCGAGGCATCGCTGAGAAAACCCTACTCGATGGACCGCAACCTCCTCCACATCTCCTACGAAGCCGGCATCCTCGAAGACCCCTGGTTCGACCCCACCACGCCGGAAAACAAAGCCATGTTCAAACTCACCGTCCCGCCCGAGGACGCGCCCGACCAGGCCGAATACATCGAACTCGACTTTGAAAAAGGCGACTGCGTGGCCGTGAACGGCAAAAAACTCACGCCCGGCAAAGTCATGCGAACCCTCAACAAACTCGCCGGCAAACACGGCATCGGCCGCGTGGACCTGGTCGAAAACCGCTTCGTCGGCATGAAAAGCCGCGGCGTTTACGAAACCCCCGGCGGCACCATCCTGATGCACGCGCACAAACAAGTCGAAAGCCTCACGCTCGACCGCGAAGTGCAGCACCTGCGCGACTCGCTCATCCCCAAATACGCCGAACTCGTTTACAACGGCTTCTGGTTCGCGCCCGAGCGCGAAGCCTTGCAGGCGCTGGTGGACGAAAGCCAGAAATACGTCGCCGGCACCGTGCGCCTGAAACTCTACAAAGGCAACATCGTCACCTGCGGCCGCAAATCGAAGTATTCACTCTACGACGAAAACATCGCCTCGATGGAAGGCGTGCGAAGCTGGTATAACCAGAACGACGCGACCGGCTTCATCCGCCTGAACGGCCTGCGCCTCCGCGCCCGCAACATCGCCCAAGGCGGCCCGCGCATCGGCGGCTGACGCCCGCCGCCTCTCCCGTTTCGCGGCGCGCGCCCCCGCGCCGCGCCGCCGCGCCCGCCTCCCCCCGTCATTTCCCCCGTCACCCCCGCCCTTTTCGGACAAACAGAACCACGCGCAAACCCCATGAACACACCAGCAAAACTCCCGAAGACACCACCGGTCAAAATCCTTGCGCGCGCCGCCGGCGTCGCGCTCGCCCTGCTGTGCGCCGCCGCGCCGCTGCGCGCGCAAAAACGCGCCGACCCGCAGAAACTCGCCCACGCGGACTCGTTTTCCATGATTCTCCTCGGCGACCCGCAAGGATACACCAAATACGACATCAACCAGCCGCTCTTTGAACTATGCACACTATGGATCGCCGACAACATCAGCCCCCTGAACATAAAGGCCGTGCTCTGCACCGGCGACCTGGTGGAGCAAAACGAAAACATTGTCCGCAACCGGAAAATGCTCAACCAGACCAGCCGCGAAATGTGGGAGTCCGCCTCCCGCTCGCTCGCGCGACTTGACAACAAAATCCCCTACATCGTCTCCTGCGGCAACCACGACTACGGCTACAAATCCTCCGAAAACGGCATGACGCGCTTCCCGGAGTATTTCCCCTTCGAGCGCAACCCCGCGTGGCGCGACATCTGCGTCGCCGCCCACCCGAACCGCAACGGCATTCCCTCGCTCGAAAACGCGGCCTTCGAGTTTTCGGACGCGAATTGGGGCGGACTGCTGGTCGTCACCACCGAATTCCACCCGCGCGACACCGTGCTCGACTGGGCGAAAAAACTCGCCACCTCGGAAAAATATAAAAACCACACAATCCTATTCATGACGCACAGCTTCCTCACCAACGGGAAAAACAGCCGCCGCATTGAAAAGGAAAAATACAAACTCGCCGACAACAACGGCGCCGACATCTGGGAAAAACTCATCCGCTCCACGCCCAACATCCGCCTCGTCATCTGCGGCCACACCGCCAACGGCAACGGCAAGTTTGAAGACAACGTCTCCTACCGCGCCGACACCAACGACGCCGGCAAAACCGTGCACCAAATGATGTTCAACGTGCAAACCCTCGGCGGCGGCTGGGAGGGCAACGGCGGCGACGGCTGGCTGCGCATCCTGGAGTTTTTCCCCGACGGCAAAACCATCGCGGTGCGCACGTATTCGCCCCTGTTCGGAATCTCGCCATCCACGAAACACCTCGCCCACCGCGACGAACCGTTTGACCGCTTCGAGATGACCATTGCCCGCGAATAGGGCGGACACCCCGCGCCTGGCCGCGCACTTCTTGACCTGACGTAACACGCAACCCTCCCAAACTGCCGGCCCTGGACAGCGCGAAGCGCCATCGGGCAGATTGGGTTCCGGACGAAACGAGAAGCCCGATACCCCTTCCCAGTGAAAAGTACACTTTAGAAGCAGAGCCATGTAGGGGCTTCGCTTGCGAAGCCCGGCTTGATAACCGCGCACCAGCAACGGGCGTCGCAAGCGACGCCCCTACAAAAGAGTAATTCCCATTGGAAATGGGTATAACACCCTTTGCGAATGAAACTCACACAAAGGAAGCCGTTAAAGGTAGGGCGAGGCGTCCCGCC
>JAIRTK010000433.1 GCA_031254955.1 Opitutaceae bacterium | reverse complement strand
ACCGCATTCTCCGCCCGACGGAGGCCTCGGAGAGGCCTCCCTACCGGCCTTCGGAAACGAAATTCGCGTAGTTTCAGTTTTTAATCATGGAGACACGGAGGGCACGGAGGACACGAAGGGCGGAGGGAGGAGGATGGCGTCTCACGCGGAGACGCGGAGGCGCGGAGGCGCGGGGAGGAGGAGGGGGGATTCGTGCGTGGTGCGTGACGAGGCGGAGAATTTGTTTTCATTCCTCGCCTCTCTCCTTCTCCGCGCATCCGCGTGAGAATTATCAGCCTCACTCCGGCCTCCGTGGTTTTCGTGTCTCCGTGGTTAATTCGTTTTTTCGGTCATGCAGAATGGCGGAGTTTAATCAGGGGTTATACCCATTCCCAATGGAAATCACTCTTTTGCAGGGGCGTCGCTTGCGACGTCCGGCTTGATAACCGTGAGCCAGCAAAGGCCGTGCACCAGCAACGGGCTTCGCAAGCGAAGCCCCTACATGGCTCTGCTTCTATAGGGTCATGTTCACTGGGAATGGGGTTTAATTCGTTTTTTTCGGTCATGCAGAATGGCGGAGTTTAATCAGGGATGGAGTCGAGCCTTAGCATGCCCGCGTCCTCCCGGACGGCGGCTTGGCGGGCGTCGATGAAGATGCGCAGGCCGGCGCCGCGGCGGAATTTTTTGCCGGTTTTGTCGTAAATGATGGCGAGGTCGTGGCCGTGGTAGCGGACGTTTTCGAGGCAGAACCAATCCCAGTCGCCGGGGATGATCGGGTTGATGGTGAGCTTGTCGTCTTCGGCGGGGCGGAGGCCGGCGAGCATGGTGATGACGAGGTCGCAAAAGGTGGAGTGGTTGTAGTCCTTGCTGTGTTGCGGGGGTTGGCGCCACTGGCCTTTGTTGAGCACTTTGAAGCGGGCGCGGGAGAGCCAGTCGCCGTTGAGGGGGTTGAGGTTTTCGTCTATCCAGGGGACGAGGGTGCCGTCGTCGTGGCGGAGTTTGTGCGAGCGGGCGTAGGTGAGGAAGGTGTCGAGCCAGATTTTTTTCAGTGTCGCGGAGTCGGCGGCATCGGCGGAAAGGGGGGCGCGGGCATGGCCGGCTTCCCGCTCGGCGAGGAGCTTGTCCGCCAAGGCGCGGGCTGGCTCCGGGTGGAGCGACATGCCTGCCGACATGCCGGCGTTTCTTTGCGGGTCGTTGAGCACGTTGGCGAGGGCGGTGAGGGTTTGCGCGGTGGCGAAGGGCCAGGAGGGGCCGTTCCACTGGCAGAAGCGGCGTCCGGAGTAGGCGAGGAGGAAATAGTTTCCGCGGCGTTCGCAGGTGGTCGGGCCGAAGGGCGCGCGGAAGCCGTCCCAGTCGGCGAGTTGGAGCCAGGCGTCGTCGCGCGCCGGCGGGGGCATGGTGTTGTCGAAATACCAGGGGGTGTAGCCGTGGAGTTCGCGGTCGGTGTTGAGGCGGAGCGGCGTCGGCGGCGGCGGCGGGGTTTTTCCGCGAAGGGCGACTTTGTAGAAGCGGGCGTTTTCGTCCCAGAGTTTTTCGTCGCGCAGCGCGAGGATTTCGGCGGCGGTTTTTTCAAACGTGGCGGCGGTGGCGGCGGCGCCGGCGCGTTTGGCGAGGGAGGCGATGGCCAGGGCGTCGGCGGCCATGTAGGAGTTGATGGTGGCGCGGTAGTGGCGGTCGGAGTCGTGGTCGCGTCCGCCGAACTCGGCGAAGGCGGAGGATTCCTCCATGCCGTCGAAGAGGTCGCGTTGCCAGAAGAGGCCGTTGGGGTCGCGGCGGATTTTTTCCCATTCGCGGAAGTTGCGGATGAGTTGGGGCAGGAGTTCGCGGGCGAGGGTGTCGGAGCCGGTGGCGCGCGCCTGCTGGAGGAGCGAGTCGGCGAGCCAGACGGAGTAGCGGCGGAGGAATTTTTTCTCGGCGTCGCCGGCGAGCCAGAAGCGCGCGTAGTCGTCGAGGTAGCGCGGGTCGCGCAGCCAGCGGCCTTCGCGGAACTGGTGGCCGACGGGGCAGCTGATGATGTTTTCCGGTCCGGCGTGCGGCACGGGCGCGAGGAATTCGGTGATGACGTGGCCGCCGGCGGCGGTGCGGCGGATGTGTTTTCTGAATGTCCACCAGCGGAAATAATATGTGCGCTCGACATCGGGGTCGGGGCAGAGGAAGCGCGGGCAGTTTTCGAGGAGGAAGGCGGCGGCGCGGTCGTTGGTGATGTGTTGCGGATACAGTTCCTCGTCGTGGGCGTTGAAGGCGGCGACGTAGTCGGCGACGATGCGGTCGGGGACGATGGCTAGGGCAGGGGCGGGGTGGTCGGGGACGATGGCTAGGGCAGGGGCGGCTTCGCCGTCCATGTATACTGAACATTGGGCAATGAGCACTGCGAGGATGAGGGTGGTGGTTTTCATTGGTGGAGAGGTGCGCGGGGGCGGCGGAGAGAAGGGGCGGTGAGAAAAAACAGGAGGGGCGGCGGGTGGTGGTGTGTGTGGTGGTGTGTGGTGGTGGTGTGTGGTGGTGGTGGTTTTTGTAGGGGCGTCGCTTGCGACGCCCGGCTTGATAACCGTGCGCCAGCAAAGGCCGTGCGCCAGCAACGGGCGTGCTCCAGCAACGGGCTTCGCAAGCGAAGCCCCTACATGGCTCTGTTTCCAAAGGGTCATGTTCACTGGGAAAGAGTATGATTCTTTCTCTTTCATCAGGAGGGAGGGGATGGGCAAGAGGGGGAGAAAGAAGAAAGATAAACTGGTGGGATGCGCTGCCGTTGTCGCGCAGGTTGTCAGGCTTTTCGCTTCGTTCGGAACTCAACCTGCCGAGTGCGCAATGGTTGCGCAGGAGGAGGCAGACTTGGGAATGCAGCAGACTTGGAGGTCTGCGTTGCGGTCGGGGCGACGCGTAACATCAGAGATAAAGAGAAAGAGAATGAGAAAGAGGAAAGAGGAAAGAAAAGAGAACGAGAACGAGAACGAAGAACGAGAATGAGAATGAGAATGAGGGATGAAGAGTGAGGGGGCGTATCCGCGCGAGGGGCAGGAACGCGGGTTGGGGCGGGGGCGTCAAGGGAAAGGCTGTGGTATCCTTTGGGGGCCGATGGGGTCCGTCAGCCGGCGGGTTTTGGGGCGGGTTGGGCGCGCGGTTTTTTCGGCGCGGGCGGGGGTTCCTTGCCGAGCGCGGGGCCGTTGTCGGGCGGGAGGGATTGGTGCCAAGCGAGGAGGGCGCGCGTGAGGCGGGTGGTGACTTCGGGGTGGCGGGCGGCGAGGTTTTCGGTTTCGCCGGGGTCGGCGGCGAGCGCGTAGAGTTCGGGTCGGGAGCCGTCGTAGTCGCAGAGCAGTTTCCAGTCGCCGTCGCGGACGGAGAGGTCGGGCAGCGGGCCGACGCCGTAGGCGTATTTGCGGTCGGGCGGGCGGCGCCAGAAAAGGGGCGCGCGGCGCGACGCGGCGGTTTGGCCGAGGAGGACGGGGGCGAGGTTTTCGCCGTCGAGGGCGGCGGCGGCGGGCGCGGCGGCGCCGGCGATGTGGAGGAGCGAGGGGACGAGGTCTATCGCGGCAAACACGGAGGCGGTGTTGGTGGTCCCGGCGGCGGCGGGCGCGAGGAGGCCGGGTCCCCAGACGATGAGCGGCGAGCGCACGCCGCCTTCGTAGAGCATGGCCTTGGTGCCGCGAAACGGGCCGGCGCTGCCGGCGCCGTTGTCGGGGCCGTTGTCGGAGCAGACGAGGATGAGGGTGTTGTCGCGCAGTCCGGGCGTGGAGCGGATGGTGTCGAAGAGGCGTCCGAGCTGGCGGTCCATTTCTTCCAGCACGGAGAGGTAGAGGCGGCGGCGGGAGCCGTCGCCCCAGTTGGTGGTGGAGGGCCAGTAGGGGGAGTGAACGTCGTCGGGCCAGACGTTCACGTAAAATGGGCGGCGGGCGGCGGTGGCGCGGCGGATGAAGGCTTGGGCGGCGTCGGCGAAGGCTCCGGTGATGGCGGAGCGCGGGAGCCAGACGGCGGGGCCGCCGAGGCGTTCGGCGTTGGCCCAGATGCGGCCGTAGTGCGTGTCGCCGGGTTTGAGGGTGAGGGGGAGCAGTTTCGGTCCCATGCCCTCGAAGTTGGTGAGTGTTTCGGCGAAGCCGTAGGCGGTGATGGGCGGGGCGTCGTCCACGTCGCGCTGGCCGCCGAGGTGCCATTTGCCGAAGTGGCCGGCGGCGTAGCCGGCGCCCGCGAGCTGGCGGGGGAGAGCGGGGGCGGCGGGGTCGAGCCATTGGGCGAGGCCGCGGTTTTCGTTGAGCGCGCGCTGGGCGAGGTAGGAGGAGATGCGCCAGCGTTGCGGGTAGCAGCCGGTGGTGAGGGCGCAGCGCGAGGGCGAGCAGATGGGGGCGTTTACGTAGAATTGCGTGAAGCGGATGCCCTCGGCGGCGAGGCGGTCGATGTTGGGCGTGCTCGCGGCGGTGTTGCCGAAGCAGGAAAAGTCGCCCCAGCCCATGTCGTCCACCAGGACCAAGATGATGTTGGGGGGCGGACGGGTGGCGGCGGCGTCGGCGGGGGCGGCGGGGGCGGCGGGAGTGGCGGGAGTGGCGGCGGCGACACTGGCGGCGGTGGCGGCGACGGCGCCGGTGGCGAGCGCGGCGGCGGCGGCGGAGAGCAGGCGCGGGGCGCGGGCGGGATGGTGGTTGCGGTTGGGTTGCATGGCAGGAGGAGGATAAATGGTCACGGGCGGCGGTGGCGGCGGTCACGGGCCGGCGCGGTTTTTCGCGGGTTTGGCGGCGTGGTTTTTTGCGGGCTTGGCGGGGCGGTTTTTGAGGAGGAAGTCGTGGAGGGTGGCGTCGGTTTCGGAGAGTTTGAAGCGGACGGCGACGACGTAGTTGCCCTCGTCGCCCTCCGTGTATTTGGCGTAGGTGGTGGCGACGAGGGTGGCGTCGGGGAGGACTTCGAGGCCGGGGTAGCCGCAGTCGTCCATGAGGCGTCCGGGGAAGTTTTTTCCGCGCCGGTGGTTGTGGATGAGTTTGACGCGGTAGAGGCCGGGTTTGCCGTTGGCGATGTCGTCGTAACGCCCGACCCACGCGACGAAGTGGTTGTTGGTGGGGCTGGTTTTGCGGCCCACGTCGCGGAAGACGATGACGAGGCGGCCGTCGGGCGTGTAGCCGGCCTTGTGGCGGTCGCCCCAGAGGGTCCGGGGGAGTTTTTTCTCCTTCGACCAAGTGCGGCCTTCGTCGTCGCTGGTCATGTAGAGGGATTCGTGTTTGGCGTCCTCGCGGATGAGGCAGAGGAGTTGGTTGCCGTCGGGCGAGCGGACAAGCTCGGGTTCGCAAAGGCGGAGGCCGGGGAGGTCGCGGACGATTTCAAACGCGGACCAGGTGAGGCCGCCGTCGGTGGAGAAACTTTGCGCGAGGACGTTGGAGCGTTTCTCCTTGGTTTCGCCGGGGCGGCGGAGGTTGGTCATGGCGAGGAGCCGCCTGCCGCCGTCAACGGGCTTCACGTCGGTGAAGGGCATGACGGAGGGGCCGAGACCGGCGCCGGCGGGCTGCATGGGCGACCATGTTTTGCCGTCGTCTTCGGACCAGGCGCGCCGCATGACGCCTTTTTGCTGGGCAAAGACGACCAAGCGCGCCTTCCCCTCCGGGTCGGCGAGGCGGTAGATGGCGGGGCAGTTGCGGGTGTCTTTCCAGTTTTCCGGCACGGGGAGAAGCTCGCTCCACGTGAGGCCGCCGTCGTCGCTGCGTTTCATGGGGCCGCAAGGCCCGCCGTGGCCGAGGGTCCAGACGCAGTAGAGGGTCTTGCCGTCGGGCAGCAGCACGGTGGTGGGGTGGCCTTGGTAAACCTCCGTCGTGCCGCGCGCGACGACGACGTGGCGCGCGGCGGCTTCGGCGGGGCCGGAGAGGTCCACCGTCGCCAGCGGAAAATCCACCGTGGGCGGAATGACGGCTGGGGTGATGGCGGCCTCCGCGAGGGCGGACGGAAGGAGGAGGGCCAAGGCGAGGGGGAGGCAGCGTGTGGTCATGGGAGCAGGAGGGAGCGTGTGGGCATGGGAGTTGGGAGTGGGAAGGAGCAGGAGTTTAGTTTGAGAAAAACTCCACGCGGGACGCAAGGCCGCGGCGTGTAATGATGCCGACAAGGGTATAAATTCTCCGACATGCAGGAATGCGCCGCGCAGGCCGCGACCGCCGGCATGGGCGGCCTCAAGCCGCCACGCGGGCCGGGGCCGCGCCTCACGGAGGCCGGGCGGGTCGCCGCCGCGCCGCGCGCGCTGCGGTTCGGCGGGCCGGACGGACGGCGCCGGCACGGGGACGGCGCCGGTGGTTTGCGCGGCAAGCGGCAGGGCGGCAGGCAACCGCAAAAACGCCGGGCGCAAAAAACGACGAGGCAGGGAGGCCGCCGGCGGGCGCATGGGCATGGACATTTGGTGAGCGGTGCGATGCCGAAGGGTTTGTCGCGATGTATTCATTAAGGAGCCTCTAAAAATTCTTTTTTAGACCCAAGGGTGTTTTAAAAAAATCGTTTGAATCTTTTTTGGGTGTGATTCTGCGCGACCCGCCGCGAGTTTATCCAAAAGTTTTGCCGGTTCAAACACCCCGCCCCTTGGCGACGGGGAGGTGTTATTTTAATTATAGAGAACGCAAAGAAGTTTGTTTGTGGGGAGGGTGGGGAGAGAGGGAGAGCGAGGGGGAGGAGGAAGGGGGGCAAGGGGACTTTGCGTTCTTTGTGGTCGATTTCATGGTTCGGTTTTTATTGCCCACAGATTCCACGAATTTTTCATAGATTATCATTCATAAAAAGTCTGTGCGATCTGGGTAATCAGCTGGCAGTTTTTATGTTTGTTTTTATTAAGCACGGAGAA
>JAIRTK010000483.1 GCA_031254955.1 Opitutaceae bacterium | reverse complement strand
GGGTTGCGGGATGGTGGCAGGCATGGGCGCGGTCATGGGCGAGCGTGGGCAAGCATGGACGGGTGTGGGCGAGCGTGGACGGTCATGGGCGGTCGTGGGCGGGTGCGGGCGGTCATGGGCGGGTGTGATGCTGGAGCTGTCGTCGCCATGGCCCAAGTTTCTTCTTTATACCCATTCCCAATGAAAATCACTCTTTTGCAGGGGCGTCGCTTGCGACGTCCGGCTTGATAACCGTGCGCCAGCAAAGGGCGTGCACCAGCAAAGGCCGTGTTCCAGCAACGGGCTTCGCAAGCGAAGCCCCTACATGGCGCGTCCGGCGATTTCGCGGCGCGCGGCGGTCGCGGCCCAGCAATGGGCTTCGCAAGCGAAGCCCCTACAGGGCTCTGCTTCTCTAGGGGCCTGTTCACTGGGAATGGGTATTAGATTTGTTCGCTAATCTTGTTTTCACCGTGATGCACAATTCAGAGCACGTTAATGAATGGTTGGGCGGCGGCGGGGAGGCCTTTCCGCGGTCTCCGCGATGGCGCTTCCATTTTCCATGAAATTCAGACCGCCCGCTCCGTCCGGCGGAGGTCTTGGAGAGGCCTTCCTGCCGCCTCCGTTTAACATCAGTCCCTGCAAAAACATGGTCGGCGAACAAGTCTTTTATCATTCTCGTTCTCGTTCTCGTTCTCGTTCTCGTTTTCGTTCTCTCGGTCTTTTGGGTTTTGGAATGTTTCGAGAACGAGAACGAGTAAGAGAACGAGAACGAGAATGATGAGGGGGAGAAAGAGGGGGTGGGGGTTGATGGGTGGCGCGGGATTTTATGGAGCCGGACAGGCATCCATCGGCATCCCGCGCGAGGGATGCCGGGGGCGCCTTGGCCGGTGTTTACACGCCGTATTCAGCCGGCAAATACTTGCTGGCATCCACGACTTGTTTCTGGGCTTCGATGAATTCCGGCTCGTTGTCGGGCAGGTCATCCAGTTGCGCCTCGATGCGATCGAAAAACGCGGCTTCGCGCGCCTCCAGCTTGAGCGCGCCGGAGTCATGCCCGGTCTTCAACTCCGCCAGCGCCGCGCGCGCGGCGGCGACTCCGGCGCGGTAATAATCGGGGGCGTCCACGATGGCTTGCGCCACCGCGATGACGCTTTCCGGGCGCAGCACCCATGCCTGCGGGTCGAGGCCGGCGTCGCTGTCCACGAGCCAGCGCCGGAGCGTGAGCGCCGCTTCGCGGCCTTCGGCCAGGGCGCGGTTCATGAGGCGGCAGTCGTAGATGAGTTGTTCCATGTAGCAGGTCGGCGCCATGCCGCCGAGCAGCTTGATGTTTTGCACGGATTCGTTTGACCAGGTGTCGGCGTAGGCGGCGGCGATGTTGCCCAGCGGACTGAGGTGCGCGCACGCGGCGGTTTTGCCCTCCATCGCCATGGGATGGCCGGTGATCGCCTTGAGAAAGGGGTTTTCGTAGCCGCAGTCCTTGCCGGGGCCGACCGCGCCGTGTTCGTAGGCGACGAGTGAGCGCACCGCCGAGACCGCGCGCACCACGGCGGCGAACACGCGCGGGATCATGCGTTGCTCGGCCAGCACCATCGCGGTGTTGCCGAAGCCGCAGGCCGTGTCGCCCGCGCACACCGCGCCGTGGCGCCGGGCGATTTCATGGAGTCTGTCCCAGAGAAACGCCATGTCGCGGACGCCGAGCGAGCACATCGCGTAGATGACTTGCCCGATGTCGCATTGGAGCAAGGCCTCGTCGTGCAGTTCTTTTCCGCCGACCGATTCGATGCTGAGCAACTCCGCGCCGGCCTTGGCCGCGCCTTCAAACAATTCCTGCATGCGTTCCCAGTGCTCGCCGTGGCGCATCAGCGGCGGGCGGGCGAACTCGCGGTTGTCGTTGGGCGTCATGCGGAGCACGGAGGGCAGGCCGTGCCGGGCGTGGGCGTCGTCCATGCCTTCGAGCAGGATGTTCGCCAGTTCCAGGCCGTGGGCCGGCGTGGAGGTCATGGGCGGCACGGTCTCGAACTCGATGACGACGCCGGGCGCCTCCAGTTCCACGGCGCGTTTGAGCGCGCCGGTGATGATGTCGCGATAGTGGCGCGCGACTTCCGGCATGGTCGCGGCGGTGACATCCATCGCGGGCAGCGTGAAGTTGAGTTCGGGATAAACCACGCCGCCGCCGATGTGGAGGCCGCGGCGCGTGCGCAGGGGTTTCGGGGCGATGCCGAAGAGGAGGTCCCGTGAGTTGGAGATGGCGAGTTGACGGTATTTCATCATGAGGGGGGAGTTCGCTTTTCAGCCTAGCAGCCGGGCGTCTTCGCGGGCTTGCACTGTTGTGCTTGTTTTTTTCATTTTGGTGTGGCGGGGGTCGGCGAAGGATGCGCGCAGCATGAGGAAATCGTTCGCCTATGCGTTTCGCCCCCAAATTCTTTCCTCTTTATTCTTTCTCTTTCCTTTTTCGTCAGGAGCGGGGCAGGGAGAAAGAGGAAAGAGGAAAGAGGAAAGAGAAAGAATAAAGAGGAAGGAATTTGGGGTAGGGAACGAGGATGTTTTTTCGGGGCCGCTATGGACAAACCGCCGTTTGCATGGCAGGTGTGGCACGGTGAAAACAAGCACGCCCCCCCGCCTCCTCCTCACCGCCGGACCGACGCGCGAGCACATCGACCCGGTGCGCTTTTTGAGCAACGGCTCCAGCGGGCGCATGGGCTACGCGCTGGCGGGTGAGGCGGCTGCGCGCGGTTGCGCGGTGGAGCTGGTGAGCGGGCCGGTGTCGCTCCCCGCGCCGGAGGGCGTGAGCGTGCGCCGCGTCGTGTCGGCGGCGGACATGCTGGCGGCGTGCGAGCCGCTGTTTGGCGCATGCGATGTGTTTATCGCGGTGGCGGCGGTGGCGGATTACCGTCCGCGAGTTTTCGCGTCGGAGAAAATGAAAAAAAACGGCGGCGCGCTCACGCTGGAACTGGAGCCGACGGCGGACATCCTGAAAACGCTGGCCGCCCGCAAACACCCCGGCCAGACCGTGGTCGGCTTCGCGGCGGAAACGCGCGACGTGGAGGCTTACGCGCGGCGCAAACTGGAAACGAAAAACCTCGACTGGATCGTGGCCAACGACGTGAGCCGCCCCGGCATCATCGGCATGGACTCAGCCGACAATACCGTGCTGCTGCTCTCGCGCGCCGGAGCGCGGCTTGCCTTTGGCCCGGCGCCGAAACAGGCCGTGGCCGGGTTTATCCTGGACGCCGTGCTGCCCGGTCTTGTCCGCCAATAGGCCTCAGGCCAATTTCCAATAAAAACGGTTCCACGCTGTTTTCGATAGCCGCGCCCGCGCCCGCGCCCGCATCGCGGACACGCTGGCGTCAAAGATGCGTTTGCGTGTGGATGGGCGCTGGCGCAAGGAGGGGCGGCGTCCCGCCGCCCGACGAGGCGCAACGCGCCTCGCCCGCCAGCTGGCAGGCAATCCGAAAATTCGCGGGTGTCCGTCCGCCTGCCTGGGAACCGGGCGCGGGCT
>JAIRTK010000462.1 GCA_031254955.1 Opitutaceae bacterium | reverse complement strand
TCGGCGCCGATTTTCTGGAGGGTTTCCAGCGCGGCTTTCATTTTGTCGGCGTCGTCGCTTTCGAGGGCTTTTTTCGCGTCGGCGAGGGCGGGTTCGACTTTGGTTTTCACGTCGGCGGGGAGTTTGTCGCCGCCGTCTTTCATGGCTTTTTCGAGTTGGTAGATGGTGCTGTCGAGCTGGTTTTTGGTTTCGACGGCTTCCTTGCGTTTTTTGTCCTCGGCGGCGTGGAGTTCGGCTTCCTTGGTCATGCGTTCGACTTCGTCCTTGGAGAGGCCGGAGGAGTTTTCGATTTTGATTTTGTGCTCCTTGCCGGTGCCGAGGTCTTTGGCGGAGACGTGGAGGATGCCGTTGGCGTCGATGTCGAAGGTGACTTCGATTTGCGGGGTGCCGCGCGGGGCGGGCGGGATGCCGTCGAGTTTGAAGTCGCCGATGCGTTTGTTGTCGCGGGACATGGGGCGCTCGCCTTGGAGGACGACGATTTCGACGCCGGGCTGGTTGTCCGAGTAGGTGGAGAAGGTTTGCGACTTTTTCGAGGGGATGGTGGTGTTGCGCGGAATCATCGCGGTGGCGACGCCGCCGGCGGTCTCGATGGCGAGCGTGAGGGGGGTGACGTCGAGGAGGAGCACGTCGCGCACGTCGCCTTTGAGCACGCCGCCTTGGATGGCGGCGCCGATGGCGACGACTTCGTCGGGGTTCACGCCTTGGTGGGGCGGCTTGCCGGCGAGTTGTTTGGCGATTTCGACGACTTTGGGCATGCGGGTCATGCCGCCGACGAGGACGAGTTCGTCGATTTGCGTGGTGGCGAGGCCGGAGTCGCGGAGGCAGTTGTTGAAGGGCGGGGTGCAGCGGGCGAAGAGGTCTTCGCAGATTTGCTCCATTTTCGCGCGGCTGAGCGTGACGGTGAGGTGTTTCGGGCCGGAGGCGTCGGCGGTGATGAAGGGGAGGTTGAGGTCGTAGCTTTGCGTGGAGGAGAGGGCGATTTTGGCTTTCTCGGCTTCTTCCTTGAGGCGCTGGAGGGCCATCGGGTCTTTGCGGAGGTCGATGCCGTTGTCTTTTTTGAAGGTGTCAACGAGCCAGGTGATGAGGGCTTCGTCCCAGTTGTCGCCGCCGAGGTGGGTGTCGCCGTTGGTGGCTTTCACCTCGAAGACGCCGTCGCCGATTTCGAGCACGGACACGTCGAAGGTGCCGCCGCCGAGGTCGAAGACGGCGATTTTTTCGTCTTTCTTTTTGTCGAGGCCGTAGGCGAGCGAGGCGGCGGTGGGTTCGTTGATGATGCGGAGCACGTCGAGGCCGGCGATTTTGCCGGCGTCCTTGGTGGCCTGGCGTTGGGCGTCGTTGAAGTAGGCGGGGACGGTGATGACGGCTTGGGTGATGGTTTCGCCGAGGTAGGCCTCGGCGTCGGCTTTCATTTTGGCGAGGACGAAGGAGGAGATTTGTTGCGGGGCGAAGGTTTCGGTTTTGTCGCCGACTTTGGCCTCGATGTAGGCGTCGCCGTTTTTGCCTTCGACGACTTTGAAGGGGAAGGCGGCGGCTTCGTCCTTGATTTCTGAATACTTGCGGCCGATGAGGCGTTTGGCGGAGAAGATGGTGTTGGCGGGGTTGGTGACGGCCTGCCGTTTGGCGGCCTGGCCGACGAGGCGTTCGCCGGTCTTGGTGAAGGCGACCACGGAGGGGGTGGTGCGCGCGCCTTCGGCGTTGGGGATGACAACGGGTTCGCCGCCTTCCATGACGGACATGCAGGAATTGGTGGTGCCTAAGTCGATGCCTAAAATGTGAGCCATGCCAGATAGTTAGCAGGGGTTGTGCCACGGTGGTTTTGTGATTTGTTATTATAATAACAACAACAGGTTAAAAAACTCCACCTATTTTTCCCCTCTGAATCGGCCTCCCGTCCGGCATGGTTTTTCGGGACAGCGTGGCACACTCCAGCAGACCGGTGGCACATTCCGCGCCTATTGTGGCACACGCGGACGGGATGCACGCGGACGGGATGCGTGCGGACGGGATGCGTGAGGCGGGCGCGAAAGCCCCGTGTCCGCCCGCGCGCTCACGCTTTTTTCCTGACCGCCCACTTCGTCAGCGCCTCCACGACTTCGCGCGCCGGGCCTCCGGCGGTGCCGGTGTCGAGCCGCCATTTTTTCACGTAGGGAAACGCCCGTCCGTCCACCACGATCTCTCCCATGTCCAGCGTCACCCACGGCGGCAGCCGCCGCTCTTTCCGCAACCGCAGCAACAGCCGGTGGCACCGCTCCACCTCCTCGCCCAACGAATCGTCCGCCGTGCTTTTCCCGGCCTCGCCGGGCTTTTTTCCGCCGGTCCCGTCCTTTCCGAAAAACTCCCGCCACAACACCGCCGTGACCAGCCGCGAGACATTCCCGCCATAATCCGCCTCCGCCGCCCCGACAAGTTTTTCGACCAAGTCAGGATCGACCGAGAGCGAGAGGCGGGTCTTTTTTGCGCGGGTGTTCATGGGGGAATTTATGAGGCTTCATAATTTTTCCCAAAAAATCCTTGCCAAAGGCGCAGTGTTATTACTTTTTAGTAATCGTAATAATTTATGGCCGCGTTCCACCAACCCGCATGGCGCCCCGCCCGGCCCGGATCTCCGTCGCCTTCCGTCGCGGCGGCGGCCCCATTCACTGAAAAACAGAGCCGGACGCGCGAGACCTGAAACCAACGCCGCCACGCGCCTTTTCCCATGAACATGCTCATGCCATGCCGCCTCGCGCCCGCGCCCGCGCCCGCCTCGCATCCGCATCCACGCCCGCGCCCGCAGAGCGCGCCACCCGCGCGCCCCCTCGCGCCTCGCGCGCTTTTCTACTGCCCAAATCAACCATTCCACTGACCAAATCCGTTTGCTGCTTGCGAACCCAGCGCCCGTGCGTAATTCCTCGGCCTTTGATCGTGTCACCAAAACCCGGCGCCGCCTGCCCGAGGGGACTTCCGAACCCTGCACCGCGGATGGATGCAAATATCCCGGTATCTGCGTCCATTGCGCGTGCCTGCGGGCACCCGTTGCGCGGTGGCATTGGTCATTGGCCCTAACCTAAAACATCTGGGAACTTCTAAAAATTCTTTTTTCACCACAAAGGCACAAAGGACACGAAGATGAGATGCTGTAATCAAAATTTTCAATTAATTAGTGATTATCGAGTTAATCAATTTTTGTGATTCCCGCCTTTTTCTCTCTTCGTGTCCTTTGTGCCTTTGTGGTGTGGTGAATTTTTAGAACCTCCCATCTCTCAAAACACCTCCTGCTCATGAAAACCACCCGCCTGTCCTCCCGCCCGACTCGTCTGTCCCGCCCGACCCGCCCGCTTGCGCTGCTCTGCGCGCTCGCCCTCGCCACCCTCGCCGCCGCCTGCGCGCCCGCCGCGGTCAAGACCCCCTCCATCTTCGGCGACCACATGGTGCTCCAACGCGACCTCCCCGTCCCCGTGTGGGGCACGGCACGGCCCGGTGAAAAAGTCACCGTCACCTTCGCCGGCCAGACCAAAACCACCACCGCCGGCGCCGACGGACGCTGGCTCGTGAAACTCGACAAACTCGCCGCCAGCAAAACCCCCGCCGAACTCACCATCACCGGCGACAACACCCTGCGCTTCGCCGACGTCCTCATCGGCGAAGTCTGGCTGTGCTCCGGCCAGTCCAACATGGAATGGACGCTCCAACGCGCGCAGAACGGCGCGCAGGAAGTCGCCGCCGCCGCCCATCCGCACCTCCGCCTCTTCAACGTCAAGAAAGCCTGGAGCGACACCCCGCAGGAAAACCTCACCGCCAGCTGGGCGCCCAGCTCGCCCGCGTCCGCGCCGGGCTTTTCCGCCGTCGGCTACTTCTTCGGACGCGAACTCCTCGCCGCGCTCGACGTGCCCGTCGGCCTGATCAACTCAAGCTGGGGCGGCACACGCATCGAACCCTGGACCAGCCCCGCCGGCTTCAGCGCCGTGCCCGCGCTCGCGGAACTCGACGCACGCGTCCAATCCGCGCTCCCCGGCACGCCCGCCAACAAAGAACTCACCGCGCGCACCCTGGCCGGCTACGCCGACTGGCTCGCCGCCGCCCGCCAGTCCGCCGACGCCGCCGGACTCATCCCCGAAGCCCCCGCCTTTCCCCCCGCCCTCCGCCCCTTGAGCCGCGATAACCCCACCCGCCAGCAGCAAGCCCCCACCGTCCTCTACAACGCCATGATTGCCCCCCTCGTCCCCTACGCCCTCCGCGGCGCCATCTGGTATCAAGGCGAAGCCAACGTCTCCGAAGGCATGACCTACTACGAAAAACTCAAAGCCCTCGCCGCCTCCTGGCGCACCGAATTCGACAACCCGGAAATGCCCCTCCACATCGTCCAACTCGCCCCCTACTCCTACGGCGGCAACACCACCAACCTCCCCGAACTCTGGCGCGCCCAAGAACGCTTCGCCAAGGAAGACAAACACTCCGGCATGGCCGTCATCAACGACATCGGCAACATCAAGAACATCCACCCCGTCAACAAACAAACCGTCGGCAAACGCCTCTCCCTGCTCGCCCTCGGCAAAACCTACGGACGCGCCGGCGTGAAATCCGACTCGCCCGCGCCCGCCAAAATCGAATTCACCGCCGACGCCGCCATCATCACCTACGCCAACGCCGAACGCCTCTCCACCCGCGACGGACAGGCGCCCGACTGGTTTGAACTCGGCGGCAAGGAAGGCGTCTTCAACCAAGCCACCGCCAAAATCACCGGCAAAAACACCATCACCGTGCGCGCCGCCGGCGTGACCGCGCCCCAAGCCGTCCGCTACGCCTGGTCCGGCATCGCCGAACCCAACCTCCGCAACGAAGCCGGCCTCCAAGCCGGCGCCTTCACCCACGGCGAACTCCCCGCGCCGCCCCTGCCGCCCGAACTCGCCGACGCCGCCCCGGAAGCCACCGGCTACCAACTCCTCTACGCCCTCGACCCCCTCGCCACCCGCGGCCACGAAGTCACCTACCAGACCGACAACACCAAGAAACTCGCCGGCAAAAAAATCAAACGCCTCGCCTATTTCCTGCGCACCGTCTCCCGGCAAGGCGAGACCACCTGGGCCTTCGTCGCGATGGACGCCTTCACCGACGACCTGAAAAAAGCCGGCGTGCCCACCAAAAACTCCGGCGCGCGCTTCCAGCAGACCGTCAACAACCTCGTCGTCAAATCCAACGCCCCCGGCGTGAAAAACGGCGCCTACAAGCAAGGCAACATCGAATTCTGGGACTGCAACTACGCCCAACCCAACGCCGCCCGCGTGCCCGGCGCCAGCGACAGCCTCTTTGACATTGGCGACGCCATGAACACCGGCGCCTCCCCCGGCTACGGCTCCATGCAAATCCACAACACCGCCGAAAAGCAGACCCTCATCGCCTATAACAAATGGAACGCCGGCAAGGACTGCGATCTCGGCATCGGCAACCAAACCGGCAACCCGCGCGCCACCGACTGGACCTTTTCCAGCTCCGGCAAAACCCTCCGCTCCGCCCAGCTCCTCGTGCTGGCGCAAGTGGACGAATGACACCCATTCCCAATGGAATTCCAACTTCAGGGCGCGGCGGTCTCGCCGAGACCGCCGCGCCTGCCAAAGTCCGTTTTTTAGGTCCCTCGCTATTTTGAATAGCTGGAAATGGATGAACCGAAAAGCGATGCCTGCATCGTGGGCGCGCCGGCGCGCCGGCATCATGGACGCGCTGGCGCAAGGAGGGGCGGCGTCCCGCCGCCCGACGCGGGCG
>JAIRTK010000450.1 GCA_031254955.1 Opitutaceae bacterium | reverse complement strand
AGGGCTGATGAACCTGGTCTGCAACCTTGTGCGGTACGGACAACTCAAGAGACAAGGCCGGGCACGGGCCGGAGCATGCCCGGCCTAAGCGCATGGAAAACAACGAAAAACAATCATGAAATAGCAAAGCATCAAGAAAAATGGCCAAAGCAATGCGGCGAAAACATCAGACCTCATGCCTCTATGCCGGAAAATCCATTAATCAAACTGCCCATGTGCAAGACGTGTTCAACGAGGGGGCAGGTGGAATGTATATTCTTTTCGCAGGTCATCATCCTCGGGCTTGAAATCCTCACGGCGGATCGTCCATATTTCGCCGCTTTCCTTCCAATACCGGATGGGGTTGCCATCCATATAATCAATCGGGACAGACGGCAGGCATGCGGGGACAAGTGCCTCAAGCGTGCCGGGAAGCGCGTCGTGGCCGGCCTGCCAGGCGCGGAGGGCAAGGGCGGCCTGCGCAAGCGAGTGCAACGCGCCGGTTCGATAAAAATATTTCATATGGCCACTGCAATTAGATAAGGGCTCCATCACATACCAGCCGTCTTTGTTGATAATATACTTTTTCGCGCGCTTCGCGCGCGCGGCCCATGACTGTTCATGGGCGTCGGCCCGGGGCTTGATGGCGGCGTAGTTCCCGGCGCTTTCGGCAAAAAGCCGCATAATGTCCCGACAGCATTCTCCATAAAGCCGGGCCGTCTGGTTTTTCTTAAAAATTATATTATCCTTCAGCCTGTCCATCCCTTTGTATTTTCGGTCAGGCCAGAGCGTGTCTTTTTGGCGGTTGATCAAGGTGATTTCCCCCAAGAAGGCAGTCCGGGCGTTTTCCGCCTCCGGACGAAACCGGCCGATATCCGCCGCGATGGAGCAAAGCAGGCCGGGGGGCGCGTGCAATTCGGGCAGGATTTCCCCGGCCAGCCGGCAGGCATTGGAACGAATACCAAGGGAAACGCTCCAGTCCCCATACGTGGAGGCGTTTTGCTCCAGTTTCTTTCCGAGCCAAAAAAGCCGGCGCAAGGAGTGGAGGGCCGCGGCAGAATCGCCTTTCTTCAATTCATCACGCAATTGCATGGTCATCCAGCGGGACAACCGGAACAGGCCGCCAAACTTGTCATCACCCCAGCCGAAGGAGGGATCGTCGGGGGCGGCGAGAGCTTCGTCCAAAGCCTGCCAGAGGCCGGCGGCGACGGCGGCCTGGAGCAGTATGTCGGCGATGTCCTGTTCCCATCGGTGACCGCCGGCCATTTCTTGCATCGGGTAGTCTTCGTCAATGAAAAAAAGGTAGGGGTTTTCCCTTTTGCCGTTGAGCATGTCCTGAATTTCGGCGCGCAGCCTGTCGAGTATCGCGGGAGGATATTTGTCCGTCAACGATCCTGGGATTTTTTTTGCGACTTCGGCGATGGCTTGGTTGAAGCAGATGATACCCGGCGCGACGGCGGGCGGCGGCGGGCCGAAGGCGGAAATATCGGGAGGGCGTTCGTCTAATATGATGGACAGCGCGAAGAGCGCGATGCCGCCGGTCAGCATGGCGGACAGAATAGCAATCAGCCAGTAGTGGAGGCGGTTTTTGCTGGACGGATTATCAGGACGCGGTGGCATGGCGGAAACATGAAGACCACGGGGCGGAGCGCCGCCGGCATGCGGTCAGACCCTTTCGTATTCAAATGTATTAATAACGGGCGCACTCCCTATCGGGCGGTGTCGCTTTATTGTCGTTTTGAGTAGCCGTGTTCGCCAACCTTGTTTTTGCCGTGAGGCAACATTCAAAATACGTTAATGAAAGGCGGAGCCGGTAGGGAGGACTCTCCGAGGTCTCCGTCGGGCGGGGCGGGCGGTTGGAATTTTTATGGGGAAGGCGTGGCGTTTTCGCGGAGGCCTCGGAGAGGCCTCCCTACCGGGGGCGCGTAACTTCACTCACGGCGAAAACGCGGCTGGCGAATATGGCTATGATTGTTTTGACGGCGGAGGGGGTCAGGCTGTCCGTCCGTCTTCGGCGATTTTGCGCGTCTCGCGGTCGATCTCGGCGGCTTGGATGAGGCCGTGGGCGCTGCTGCGTCCGGTGAGTTTCACGCAGATGCGGTCCATCAGGATGTAGATGATGGGAATCACAAATAGCGCCATCACGGTCGCGATTGTCAGGCCGCCGACGATCACGATGCCCATGGGGTTGCGCGTTTCGGCGCCGGCGCCGTGCGCAAAGGCGATGGGCACGGCGCCAAGCACGGTCGCGATCGAGGTCATCAGGATGGGGCGGAATCGCAGCGTGGCGCTTTGGAAGGCCGCGGTGAACACGTCTTTGCCTTCGACTTGGAGTTGGTTGGCAAACTCGACGATGAGGATGCCGTTCTTGGTCACGAGGCCGATGAGCATGATGAGGCCGAAGCGTGAGAAGAGGTTGTCGGTCATCGCCGTTTCGGCCCAGAAGCGCGTGGACCAGAGCACGAGCAGGCCGCCGGCGATGGCCAGGAGGACGCCGCTGAAGATCGTCGTGGGGTGTATCCATGATTCGAATTGGGCGGCGAGGATCAGGAAGGTGAATACGAGCGCGAGGCCGAAGAGCACGTAGGTGTCGTTGCCGCTTTCGACGAATTCGCGGATTTCGCCGTCCCACGCGATGGTGTAGCCGGGGGGGAGGACTTCTTGGGCGCGGGCGCGGAGGAAGGTGACGGCGTCGCCGAGCGTGCGGCCTTCGACCATTTGGGCGAAGATGACGACGGAGCGCATGCGGTCGAAGTGGCGGTAGCTTTCGGAGACGTAGTCTTCGTTCCAGGTGACGAGGTTGGCGAGTTGGACGAGGTTGCCTTCGGTGGAGCGGACGTAGAGGCGGGCGAGGTCGGAGGGGGTGACGCGTTTGGCGTCTTCGACTTGGACCATGACGTAGTATTGCTGGTTGCCGCGCTGGAATTCGGTGACGCGGCGGCTGCCGAGGAGGGATTCGAGGGTGGAGGCGATGTTGCTGACGTTGACGCGGAGGTCGGCGGCTTTGGTGCGGTCGATGTAAACTTGGAGTTGGGGTTTGGTGGGCTGGGGGTCCACGCGGGGTTGGACGAACATGCCGCTTTCCTGCATGGCGCGGACGAAGCCGGCGCCGAGGCGGTGGAGTTCGTCGAATTCGGTGCCGAGGAGGACGAGGCGCACGCCGGAGCCGCGTTGGCCGAAGGGGCGCACGGGGCTGGCGAAGGCGGAGCCGCCGGTGACGTTGGCGGCGAATTGGCGGCGGAGGAGGGCGGTGATGTCCTGGGTTTTGCGGGTGCGTTCTTCCCAGGGTTTGAGGGTGGCGTAGATGTAGGCGCGGCCACCGTCGCCGGTGCGGTGGAAGGTGCGTTGTATCTCGGGGATGTCGAGGACCATCTTTTCAATGTCGTAGGAGTAGAGTCTGAGGTATTCGGGGGTGGAGCCGATGGGGGCGATGAGGTTGGCGTTGAAGATGCCGCGGTCTTCGGAGGGGGTGAGTTCGCGCTGGAGTTGGGTGTAGAGCCAGAGGCCGGTGGCGACGAAGGCGGCGGAGAACAGCAGCACGAGCCATTGTCTTTTGATGGTGACGCGCAGCACGCGTTCGTAGCAGGCGTTGAACCATTCAAAGAAGGGTTCGGTTTTTTCATACAGCCAGTTGTGTTTCTTTTTCCCGTCCTGCACGCGGACTTTCAGCAGGCGAGAGCAGAGCATGGGCGTGAGGGTGAGCGCGACGAAGCCGGAGACCATCACCGCGGTGGCCAGCGTGATGCCGAATTCGTAGAAGAGCCGCCCGGTCCGTCCCGACTGGAAGGCGACGGGGACAAACACCGCCGCGAGCGTGAGCGTGGTGGCGATGACGGCGAAGGCCACTTGCCGGGTGCCGAAGATCGCGGCGTGGATGGGGTTTTCGCCGTCTTCGATGCGGCGGTAGATGTTTTCGAGCACGACGATGGCGTCGTCCACCACGAGGCCGACGGCGAGCACGAGCGCGAGCAGGGTGAGGATGTTGATGGAGAAGCCGAGCACGGCCATGACGGCGAAGGTGCCGATCAGCGAGACGGGGATGGCGACCAGCGGCACCAGTGTCGCGCGCCAGTCGCGCAGGAACAGGAAGATGATGAGGATGACGAGGACGGCGGCTTCGCCGAGGGTGGAGTAGATTTCGTGGACGGAGCGTTCGACGAAGGTGGAGCTGTCGAAGCCGATGTTCACGTTCACGCCGTGGGGCATGTCTTGTTGGATGGCGGGGATGATGGCTTTGACGCCGTTGACAACGTCGAGGAGGTTGGCGTTGGCTTGGCGGACGATGGAGACGCCGACGGTGGGGTGGCCGTTGTAGTAGGTTTCGGCGCGGTAGTCTTCGGAGCCGAGTTCGACGCGGCCTACGTCGCCGAATTTGACTTGATAGTTGTCTTTGGAGAGGAGGATGAGGTTTTCAAAGTCGCTGACTTCGGCCATGCGGCCTTGGACGCGCACGGGGAATTCCCGGGCGACGGATTCGATGCGGCCTCCGGGGATTTCGACGTTTTGCATCGTGAGGGCGCTTTCAACGTCGGCGACGGTGAGGCCGTAGGCGGCGAGGCGGTCGCTGTCGATCCACATGCGCATGGCGAAGCGGGGGCCGCGCACGGTGGTGGAGCCGACGCCGGGGACGGTCTGGATGCGTTGGATGGCGAGGCGTTCGATCATCTCGACGAGTTCGAGTCGGGTGTAGCGGTCGGAGTTGAAGGCGAGGCTCATCACGGGGTCGGCGTCGGGGTCGGCTTTCTCGATGCGCGGTTCGTCGATGTCGAGGGGGAGGCGTCCGCGGGCGCGGCTGACGCGGTCGCGGATGTCGTTGGCGGCCGCGTCGATGTCGCGGTCCATGTTGAACTCGATGGTGATGAAAGATTGTTCGTCCCTTGAGTTGGACTGGATGGTGCGGATGCCGTCGATGGAGGCGATTTCCTTCTCGATCGGTTCGGTGATTCTTGTCTCGACGACTTCGGCGGAGGCGCCGCGGTAGGTGGTGCGGACGGAGACGACGGCGGTGTCGGTGTTCGGATACTCGCGCACCGGCAGTCTCGTGAACGAGAGCAGGCCGATGAGGACGATGAGGATGGAGGCGACCAGCCCGACGACGGGGCGTTTGATGGAGGTGTCGGAGAGAATCATTTGCGAGCGCCCTCCGCGTCGGTTTCGATTCCGCCGAGGGCGAATTCTTTGCGCAGGGGGCGGGGTTCGAGTTTGCCGTCTTGGTAAAGGATGAGCGCGCCGACGCCGGAGGCGACGACTTTCAGGCCGGCCTCAAGGGTGGGGGTGGCGGGGGCAGTGGCGTTGTTGTTGGTTATTTTTTGGCGCGTGGTGATTTCGACGAGGCCGCGTTCCCTCATGCCCATTTCGATGGGCACGAAGTCGGCGAAGTGGCCGCCGTCGCGTTCGCGGACGATGACGATTTGGGAGCCGCCTTCAGTGGTGATGAGGATGGCGCCTTCGGGCACGGTGAGCACGCCGGCGTGGGTGGCCAGCTCAAGTTCGACGTTCGCAAACATGCCGGGGCGGAACCAGACCGGCGCGTTGTCCACGTAGCCTTTCACCTGCACCGAGCGCGTGGCGCGGTCGATGATCACCGAGGCGAAATAGACTTCGCCGCTCGCCGAGTCCTCGCCGTCCGGCGTGCGCGCCCGCACGTGGAAATGCGTGCCGTGCCGCACGCGCAGGCTGTAGCGTTCGGGCACCTGAAACTCGATTTTCAAGCGGCTCAGGTCGTCGATCGTGGTGATCGGCGGGGCGGTGGCCGAGGCGCTCACGTAGTCGCCGGGCGAGACGGTGCGCGCGCCCGCGATGCCGTCGAAGGGCGCCTTGATTTCCATTTTGTCGAGGCGCACGCGGAGCAGCTGGAGTTCGGCCCTGGCGGCGTTGTAGTCGGAGCGGGTCTGGTCGGCGTCGGCCTGCGAGATGAATTTCTGCGTGATGAGGTCCTCGGTGCGGCGGAGGTTTTGCGTGGCAAGCTCGAAACGCGCCTCGGCTTGCGCGAGTTGGGCGCGCAGCTCGGAGTCGTCGATGCGCAGGAGAATCTGCCCTTTTTTCACCGGCTGGCCTTCGTCGAACAACACCTCGCGCACCTGGCCGGCGATTTCGGCGCGGATTTGCGCGGTTTCATTGGGCGCGAGCGAGCCGACGAGCTGGAGCGTCTCGATCAGGTCGCGTTTCTCGATGGCCACGACCTCGACGGGTTGCGCGCGGACTGTGGGCGCGGCGACGGTGTTTTGGGCGGATTTTTTTTTGCATCCGGCGAATGAGAACAAAACAAGCGCCCCGATGCCGGTGGCAAAGGCGGACTTGGAGAGGCGAAACAGAATCATTGGGAGAATTTATTTGGGACGAAAAAGGAACCGGCTCGCAACCGCCGGTTGCGGCGGAGCCGGAAAAAAGAAAGGACGAGGCTCCCGGACAAAAGTTGCGCCATTCGTGCGCGGCAAAAAGGAACCGATAAATCCACTACAAAGATGCAAGAGCACAAAAAATGTGAGGGAGGAGAAATTATAAAGAGGGAAAAATTGTAAAGAAAGCTTCCCGCGCCAGCGAGACGCCAACGAGATGCCAGCGAGACAAAAGGAGTGGCCTGATAGGCCCGATAGGAACGATCGATCCTATCGGGCCGACTGGTCCGGCTGGTCCGATGTGACCGATGCGTGGCACGGGCGTCCGATCGGGTGGCACGGGCGACTCGCCCGTGGGCGGCGCTCCGCGCCGCAAACCCCGCCGCGCCCTTCCTCCGGCCATATGGGCGAGGATGCCCATGCCACTCAATCCCGCCAGCCGTCCGCTTAGCCTCAATGAACAAACCTCTATTAACAAAGTAGAGATACTTGCAGGATACCGCTTTTTATTCAGGTGCAGTTCAAAGTCGAATCACCCCAGGACGCTCGCGCTCGCGCAAAGAGCGGCGGCGTCCCGCCGCCGGACGCGAGCAACGCGAGCACCCTTTATACGCGGGTTTTCGCGCAGCTCAGGTTCAACTCAAACGGGCGAGGCTTTCGCCTCGTCCGGCGGCGGGACGCCGCCGCTCCTTGCGCGAGCGTCCTGACTCATCCCTTTTGATTCTGACTCCACTTTGAATCGCACCCCGTAACGGCAGCTCTTTATTCTTTCCCTTCCTCTTTCTCATTCCTCTTGTCAGACTTTTCGCTTCATTTGGGATTTCTTGCCTGTTCCTGACGAAAGAGAAAGCGGGAAGGAGAAAGGAAGAAAGAGGAAAGAGGGAGTGGCGCCACTTTGAGGCGCGGACGGCGGGGCGTTCGCCACGGGGCGGTCTCCTTGGGATACCGATACATGGTGTTTGTCCGCCTCGTCTGGATTTGTGTCCATGCAGCCTGATATTCTCCCCGGCTTTGCCCGCTCATGCGTTTTTTCAAAAAACATCCCTTCATCGCATCCGCCGTGTGCCTGTTGGCCGGCAGCCGCGCGTTCTCCGCGTCCGTGCTCCCGTCAACCGATGCGTTTTTGTTGCCGGCAGTGGATTGGTCCGGGGAGACATCGCGGCGGGCCGTGGCCGCGCAAGACGCCGCCGCCCAATGTCACGGGCATCCGTCCGCGGTGCTGTTGCCGGACAACGCGTTTGTCGCGGCCACTTATATAACTGAGGTTGCGCGGAGGCAGAGAGATTGTCCGCGCCGTGGAGCGCACGCGTCTCTCGTGCTGTATTCGGCGTCTCGCCAAATGCCCTCCGGCAGCATGGCTTGGGCAGGACGCCCAAGCCGGCACGCGAGACGCGTGCGCTCCCCGGAGACCCCTCCGCGCAACATCAGCGTTGACGCGCGCGGAGCGACGGGGACGCCGTCCCGCCTGACAAGACTTCAGTTGCGTAACGTCAATTATATAAAAAACAGCGAGGAACCCCGCGAGGAAGACGGCGAGCAAGACCGCGAGGAGCCGGAGAAAAACTTGATCACGAGCGCGCGGCTTGAATTGTCCGAAACCGCCGCCGCGAAAACCTCCCCGGACTTCACTTGGGCACGCCACGCCGACCTTCCGGCGCCGGGCGGATTGAAAGGCATGTATGCCGGACTGAGCCACGGACGCGTCATCCTCGCCGGCGGCTCGTATTTCCCCGTGCCCGCAAGCCAGGGCGGGAAAAAAGAATATGCGCGCCGTGTGTTCACGCGCCCCGCCGACGCCCCCGCAGGCGCGGCTTGGGAAATCGACGCGGCGGCGCTGCCCGCCGGCCTCGGCGAGGGCGCGTCGGTCACGACGGAGCACGGGGTTGTGGTCATGGGCGGAAACAGCGAGGCCGGCCCGGTCGCGGACGTGTTTTTATTAAAATGGGACGGGGACGCGGGCCGTGTTGCGCGGACGCCGCTCCCGCCGCTGCCGGAGCCGGTCGCCAACGCCGCCGCCGTTTGCCGGGACGGAAAACTCTATATTATCGGCGGAGAAAATAGCGGGCGCGCGTCGCGCCGGCTCATGCGGCTCGACCTGGCCGCCGCGACGGGCGGGGAAGCCGGCGCGGCCTGGCGCGAGCTGCCGCCCTTGCCGGGCACGCCGCGCTGCGGCGCGGCGGCGGCGGTGCTGCGCGCGGGCACGGGCGAGCGGCTGTTTGTGTTCGGAGGGCGGGCGGAGGCCGCGGGCCGCGTGGTGGAAACGGACTACCTTGCGGACGGTTTTTCCTATGATTTTGAAACCGGCGCGTGGGCGCCCGCCGCGCCGCTGCCCTGGCGCGCGCTGCTGCCCGCGGCGGCGCGCACGGGCGCCGGCGAGATGGTCGTGATGGGCGGCTCCGACGGAAGCCACCTCGCGCGGGTGACGGGGCCGGACGCCCATCCGGCCCCCGCCCTGCCGGACCACATGGCGCTCTACGACGCGGGCGCAAACCAATGGCGCGCCGCCGGCAGGATGCCCCTCGGCGCGGTGTCCGCGGCGGTGGCGGATCTGGGCGGACGCTGGCTCGTGGCCGGCGGGGAGCCGGCGCCCGGCCTCCGGACGCGCACTGTTTATATAATGGAAAAAGCAACCCGGCAAACCCGCCGCCAAGACGCAAGAATCGTAACAAATGGGTTCCCGTCCGCGCCTCCCCCGGCGGCCTCCGCGCCTTTGCGGTGAATAAAAAACATTTTTCATGAACACCCTCGATTATATAATTCTCCTTGTCTATTTCTCCATGGTCTGCGGCGTGGCCGCCGTGTTTGCGGGCCGGCAGAAATCGCTGAAAGACTACTTTCTGGGAGATCGCAACGTGCCGTGGTATGCGGCGACGTTTTCCGGGATCGCCACGATCGTCAGCGCCACGTCCTTTCTGGGCGGCCCCGGCATGGCGTTTTCTGGCAACCTGCAATTCCTCCAATACCGCCTGGCGATGCCGGTGGTGCTGGGCCTCATTTGCGGCGTCATATTGCCGATGTTTTTCCGGTTGCAGGTTTATTCAATCTACGAGTATCTCGAACGGCGTTTTGACGCGCGGGTGAAGCTCGTGGCCAGTGTGTTGTTTCTCCTGCTCAAGGCGGGCTATCTGGCGATTTGCATGTATGCGCCCGCGCTGGTGCTGTCGCGCATGGTCGGGCTGCCGGCAAACGGGATTGTCATCGCCGTGGGCGTGGTGACGGCGCTTTATACCATGGCGGGCGGCATCAAGGCGGTCATCTGGACGGACACGCTCCAACTGGGCATTTTTATTGGCGCGATTATTTTTGTGCTGGGCCTGGTTTGTCATAAAGTCGAGGGCGGCGTGCCGGCGGTCGTGAGCATCGCGGGCGGGCACGGCAAACTGGATTTCTTTAACTTTTCCTGGAGCCTGACGGAATCCTACACCTTCCTCGGCGCGCTTTTTGGCGGGACGGTGTTCACGCTCAGCCAGTTCGGCGTCGATCAGGCGGAGGTGCAGCGTTACCTGACCACGTCCGGCATCCGGCAGTCGAACATCGCCATGATCACATCAATGATCGCGGCGTCGGCGGTGGGCTTTTCCGTATTCTTCATCGGCGCGGCGCTGTTTGCGTTTTATCAAATCAATCCCGAAAAAATCGCCGAGGGCGTGGGGCCGAATGATATTTTTCCGAAGTTTATAATCGAGGAATTGCCGCACGGCGTCAAAGGCGTGCTGGTGGCGGCGATTCTGGCGGCGGCGATGTCCACGATCAGCGCGGTGTTGAACTCGATGGCGACGGTGACGCTGTCCGATGTGTGGCCGCGCGTCACCCCGCGCAAGCCCGGCGTGCGGGCCGGGCGCTGGTGCACGCTCGGCTTCGGCGCGCTGGCGACGGTGATGGCGTGCTTCGGGGACAAGTTTGGCAACATACTGGAGGCTTCGATCCTGATTGGAAACCTGTTTGGCGGCAGTCTCGTGGGGACGTTTCTGGCCGGGATGCTGTTCCGCCGCGTGACGGCGCGCGGCGCGTTTGCCGGCATGTTGTGCGGTTTCGCCTCGGCGCTCTGGCTGTGGCTCGGCACCGGCGTGGCGATGCTCTGGTATGGGTTTTTCTCGATGCTGGTGGTGTTCGTCACCGGCTACGCAGTCAGCCTGTTCGAGCCGGCGCCGGCCAAGGAGCGGCTGCGGGGATTTGTGGTGGGGCTGCCCCACGAATAAACCGCGCCGCGCCGCCGCGAAACCGGCCTCCTCCCATTATCATAGCCGGCGCTGAAAAAATCGCGGCATATTTCCGCATGGTCAACGGGGCGCGGCACAAGGCGCGCCTCATGCCTCGTATTTGACTTGGCGCGGGGTTTGCGCTTGGGTGGGACTCGATTTTTTCGAGACGCCACCGTGACCACTGTT
>JAIRTK010000434.1 GCA_031254955.1 Opitutaceae bacterium | reverse complement strand
CGAAGGCGTGCGTGAGGAGGGCGTCGCCGGCAAGCAGCGCGGTGGCTTCGTCGAAGGCGCGGTGGCAGGAGGGGCGTCCGCGGCGGAGGTCGTCGTTGTCCATGCAGGGGAGGTCGTCGTGGATGAGCGAGTAGGTGTGCAGGCATTCGAGGGCGACGGCGGCCGGGAGGGGGTCGTGCAGGGCGGAGCCGCGCAGGCGGGCGGCGGCGAGGAGGAGCACGGGGCGCAGGCGTTTGCCGCCGGCTTGCATGGAGTGGCGCATGGCCTCGTGGAGGCGCGTGGGGCGGGTGGTCGCGGGGGGCAGGTGCCGGTCGATGGCTTTTTCGATCAGCGCGAGGTAGTCGGCCAGTTGGCCGTCGAGCTGTTGGCGGCGTGTGTTGTGGGGGGGCGAGTCCTGTGTGGGGGCGTCTGGTGCGGAGGCGTCCGGCATGGGGGAGTCCAGAGCGGGGGCATCCGGCGTGGGGGCGTCTGGCGTGGGGGCGCGGGGGCTTTCGTCCGGCGCGGGGCGGGCGTTTAATTTGGTTGAGAATCCGGGAGGTTCGTTGCCTACTGGGGGGGTCGTTTTCATTTTTCACGAATTCATGCCGACGCTTGAGCAAATTTGCAAACGCCTCTTTACGGGGCCTTCGTGGTTCGCGCGCTGCCTGGTGGGGGCGCTGTTGCTGGCGGTGCCGGGGGCGCATTTTTTCGCCTTCGGGTATTTGTATGACTTGGTCGCGCGGGCGCGGGCGGGCCGGCGGCTGGAGTTTCCCGAGTGGAGGGGGTGGCGGCGGTTGTTCGCGAATGGCGTGGCCGCGTTTGTGATTTTCCTCGTGCTGGGGGTGGTGCCGCTGGGGTTGGGGTGGGCGCTTACGTGGCCGTTGCGGTGGCTGAACTATGGGGTGTTTGTCTATTTGCCGATGGTGCCGGCGGTGATGCTGGCCGCGCCGCTTTCGGCGGCGGGCATCTATCAATACCAGAAGCGCGAGGAGTATCGCGATGCGTTTCGCTGGCGCGTGTTGATGGCGATGTTGCGTTCGAGCAAGGCGCGGTTTTTCGTGCCGAGTTTCGCTTTGGTGGGGTTTATCACGGCGGTGTATCCGTTGATGACGTTGACGTTGTTCGTGGCGTTGGCGGCGGGGTGGAGTTTTTTCGCGGCGTTTTTTCGCGGCATCGAGGAGGAGCGTCGTCCGGGCGCGGTTTCGATGGCGCGGGGGCGGTAAGGGCGGCGGCAGGGATGAGTGGCGGGGATGGGCGGCAGGGATGAGGGCGGCAGGGATGAGGGCGGTGTCGCTGGATGGATGGTTGGTTGGTTGGATGGTCGGTTGGTTGGGGAATCTGGAAGATAAGAGGAGGTTCTGGAAATACATTTTTAACCGCGAAGGGGCGGAATGGACAGAATGGACAGAATGGACAGAATGGACAGAATGGACGGAATGGACGGAATGGGCGGAATGGGCGGAATGGACGGAATGGGCAGAATAGGTGGAATGGGCTTGGGGGAGCGTGGGGAGGAGGAATGGACGTGGAGGGTCGTGAGTTTAGAATCTGATGTTACGCGGCGTGGCGAATTTTGTCGGGACTGACGCGAGGGTAGGCCGCGCGTGCGTGGGAGGACATCTAGGTCATCCGCGACCTGACGCGAGGGCAGGCACACTATGCTCCGTGTAACCTCAGTTAGAAAGATGGTTCAAGGGCATGGGGTTGAGAGGGGAGGGGGGCGGGATGCAGGGAGCCGGCGAGGAGGCGCCCTCACCTACACACCACACACTCTCTCTTTTCTCTTGCTTTGCGGCTCTGCGGCTTTGCGTGAGTTTTCATTTGCGGCGATTCGCGGCCTTTTGCGGTTAAAAATGTATTTTCAGAACCTCCCTTTATCTTTTTCCTCCAGCGGCAGCGTCCGGTGGAGAAAGAGGAGTGATAAAAGAGGGCATGGTCCCGGTTTGAGGCGTGCCGGGGATGGGGGGAATGAAGAGAAAGATTGTGTTTCGCGCGCGCCGGGTTTTTTGAGAGGGATTTCTTATGCCAACATACGATTACGTCTGCACCAAATGCGGCCACGCGTTTGAGGTTTTTCAGTCGATGAAGGACAAACCGCTCTCCAGATGCCCGAAATGCAAGAGGGGGCGGGTGAAACGTCTCATCGGGAGCGGAGCGGGGTTGCTTTTCAAGGGGTCCGGGTTCTACGAAACCGACTACAAGCGCAAGAGCGGGGCGCCGGAGAAGGGCGAGTCGGCGGGGGCGGCTTCGGGGGCGGCCTCGGCGGCGTCGGTTTCTTCCGGGGAAAAGAGCGGAGGCGGCGGCGCGGCGGCGGGCGGCGGCGGTGCGGGCGAAAAAAAGCCGGCGGCGTCGGCGTCTAGGAGCGATTCCGGGGCGGCGAAAACGGGCGGGGCGAGACAAGCCGGATGAGGCGTCGGGTTGGAAGATGCGATGGCGGGATGCACGGGCGCGTCGCCTGCGTCCTCAGTGCGGTTGCTTGGGTGGGCTGCATGGGAGGCGCGCGTGAGGGGAGCGCCGGGGCGGGGCGCGGGGGAGGGGGTGTCGCGTGAGCGCCGCTCCGTCACGGGGCGAGGTGTTTGTGTGCGCGTTGGCGGGCGTGCCGTTGGGCGCATTGCTCGCGGCGGTTTGTCTGGTGTTCAGGCCGGTGGAGATCGTCGCGGCGTCCGTGGAGGGTTCCGGGCGCGAGGCGGGGCGGGTTTGTTATGTGACCGGTTCGCGCGATCGGGTGAAGGGGGTGCGCTGGATGTTGAAGCGTCAGCAGCTTTTCGAGGGCGCGGCGCGCGAGGTGGTGTTTAACGAGGACGAGCTTAATTTGTGGTTTGCCTGGGAGCCGGTGGGAGTGCCGTTGCCGGCGCGGGGGGCGCGGGGCGAATGGGTCGAGGTGCTGGGTGTCGATTTTCGCATCGCGGACGGCGCGTTTTGCGTGGGAGTTCCGACGCGCGTCGCGGTCGGTTCGCGCCGCGTGCCGGTGTTGCTTCAGGCACGGGGGGGATTTGCGCGGCGCGTCGACGGGTTGGTGATGTATGCGCCGGACGAGGTTTGGGTGGGCGCGTTTCCCTTGCATCGTGTGCCGTGGGCGACGCGATGGTTGATGGCGCGACTGCCGCCGGGCGGCCAGGCGCTCCCCGGCGCGGTGATGGATTGGTGGCGGAAAATCTCGCGCGTGACGATCACCGGTCGCGAGGTGCGCGTGGAGATGGGGCATTGATGGGTCGGGGGACGGGGAGGCGGAGGCAACGGGGTGAGCCGAGCTGGCGGAGGGGCGGTGGGGGGGAGTTGGCGGAGGGAGTCGGAGGGGGCTGGGGGAGTCGAGTCTGTGGGTTCGCAGTCACTGAGGTTACGCGGCGTCAGCCTTGGTATTAAGCGTTTTGGATTTTGCATCCCGGCGAAAACAGGGTTGGCGAACGGCTGGCGGATACGGCCTACGGTCAAACGGTTTGCGGCGCGGTGCGGACGACGCCTTTGATGTAGGTTTTGTCGCCGGCGAGGATTTTTTTCATGAGACCGGCATAATCGTCCATCGACACGATGTGGCTGACGAGCGGCGCGAGTTTCACGAGGCCCGTCGAGATCAGGCGCATGGCGGCGGGGAGCGGGTCGCGGACGCGTGCGGAAGGCGACGAGTTGACGATGGTGCAGCCGTTCAGATGCCAGAGGCTCGGGTCAAAGTTCGCGCGGTCGCCTTTGAGCCAGCCGAAGAGGTTGATCTGCCCGCCCGTGGCGACGAGCGCGGCGGCGGTGTCGAGGCCGCCTTGCGTGCCGGTGGTGTCGATCACCACATCGAAGCCTTCGTCGCCCTTGAGTTCGCGCAAGAGCGCGGCGGCGTCAGCCGGCGCGGCGGGGAGCGCGCGGGTGTCGGCGATGCCGAAACCGCGCGCGAGTTCGAGCCGGGACGTCTCGATATCGAGCGCGAGCAGACGCGCCAGGGGCGAGCGCGCGAGGAGTTGCGCGAAGAGCAGGCCCATGAAGCCGCAGCCCACGAGCGCCACGCGGTCCCCGGCGCGGAGGCGCGCGGTGTCCATCCCGGTGACGACACAGGCGACGGGTTCGACGAGCCAGTGCTCGTCGGGGAGCGGCGAGTCGGGGAGTTTGTGCACATGGATGGCGGGATGGTTGGCGTAGTTTTGGAAGCCTCCCGAGAAAACGCGGTCGCCTTCGCGCAGTCCGGCGACACCGGGGCCGGTCTTGTGCACATAGCCGATGCCTTCGTGGCCGGGCGGCGCGAAGAGGCGGATTTTTTTGCCGAGTTTGCAGGTGGCGATGTCCCACGCGCAGATGCCGCAGGCGCCGCCGCGCACTTGCACTTCGCCGGGGCCGGGATCGCCAACTTCGGTTTCGACAACGGAGATCGCTCCGTCGTCACTGTAGTGAATGTTTCGGGATTTCATGCCGGTGATTTTTGGATGGGAGGTTTTAATCCGCAATCACTCCGGGGGCGTCGTGGCCCAGGTGATGCGTGCTATAAACGGTGATGCTTTGGCCGGGGAGGTTTTGCTCAAAAACGGCGGCGCCGGCGTTCACCGGGAAGGGTTCGAGCGGTTCCATTTTGCAGTGTTCGCCGGTGGTGGATTCGGCGACTTGGTATTTTGACAACGGACGCGCGTCCCCGAGATTCGCGAAAGCCATGCGCACTTTGGAATTATCCGCGCGGATGCGGGGCCGCGCGGGCGCGGGGATGCTCATGTTTTTTGGTGAGTGGGGTTGAGGGGATTCGGTTTTATGAGTCCGGCGGGCAGTCCGGGCAGCCATGCCCCGGCGCCGGCGAGGCGGAGGCGCAGCGCGGACGTATCCACTTTTCGGATATCACCGTCGCGTTGCGCGGCCATTGCCGCCGCGGTCCCGGCGGCCTCGCCGGTGGAAAGGCAGGCCGGCATGACGCGGATGCTGGACTGCACGGCCTGGTCGCAGGAGATGGCGCGCCCGGCGACGAGCACGTTGGCCAATTGCCGCGGCATGAGGCAGCGGCAGGGGATGCCGTGCGATTCGCCCGCGCCGTAGTGCATGCAGGATTGTTCCCATGCGTTTTGCGTGTCGTGGTCGAGCGGCACGGCGTCCTTGGCCCAGTGGATGTCGATGTAGTAACAATTGCGCGCGATTTCGTCGGCGAAGCCGCGACGCGCGATATAGTCGTCGAGCGTGAGCGTGTAGTCGCCGTCGATGCGGCGTGTCTCGCGGATGCCCATGAGCGGCGCCGTGGCCGCGAGGAACGCTTCGCCGAAGGCGTCCGGGCAATGCTCTTTGAGCGCGGCGAGGAATTGCGCGGCCATTTTGCGTCCGCGTATCAGCGCGTCGGATACGGTCTCGGGGCGCGTGTTGTCCACCTCCCATATGTGCCCGGCGTTGAAGCCGACGGTGCGCGGGCCGAGCACGGAATGGCAGATGTGCGTGTCGTCGAGGAGCGGATAGTTTTTGTTGTCGCGCGCGATTAGGTAGATCGGGCTGTCGGGATTCGAGAAATGCAGGAGGGGGCCGGCGGCGAGCGCGCCGGTATCGACATTGGAGAAAATAAAACAATGCGTGGCGGGCATGAGGCGCCCGCCGTCCGCGTCGCCTTTCTGGAACGGCGCGCCCGCCCATGCGCAGAGATCGGCGTCGCCCGTGCAATCGACAAAGACGCGCGCCGCGAGCGCGGAGAGGCCGGACTTGTTGGTGACGATGATTGCGTTTACGCGGTCCGTCGCGGGATCGCGCTCGACCGCGGAAAGGTGCGTGTTGAAAAGCACGCGCGCGCCGGCGTCGAGCACAAGATCGTCGTAAATGCGTTTGAGGAGTTCGGGGTCGATGGGCACCCAATCGCAGGCGTCGGGCGCGATGTGCGGCATGCCGGCGCGGCAGGTTTCGAAGACATGGCGCGCGATGCCGCCGTAGATGAAACGCTGTTTGTCGGTGAACGGAGTCCACGAGGGGACGAGTCCGCCGGTGCCCATGCCGCCGAGCGCGCCGGTGGCCTCGATGAGCAGCGTGCGCGCGCCGTCGCGGGCGGCGGCGGCGGCGGCGGCGCACCCGGCGGGGCCGCCGCCAACGACGACGACATCCCACGCGTCGTCGAGCGGGATTTGGCGGGGGGAGGGCGTGTGTGTTTTCATTGGCAAAAGAGTCGCGCGCTCATGCGCGTCCCCAGCGGCGGAGTTGTTCGAGGCAGGCGCGCGCGCCTTCCAGCGGTGTTGTTGTGTAATGCTCCTGCTCGACGATGAGCCATTCGATGCCGTCGGCGGAATCGATCGCGCGGAAAACCGCGTCAAAATCCACGGGGCCGAGGCCGAGTTCCTTTTCATCCTTCAAGTGCAGCAGCGTGATGCGGCGGCCTTGCTCGCGCATGAAATCGACGGGATTTTTCCCCGCGACATGCGCCCAGTAAATATCGAGTTCCGCGCCCAGGTTGCGCGGTTCGGAGGCGTCGAGAAACCAGTCAAAAGCGGCGCGTCCGCCAACCGGCGGCGCGAACTCCGCCGCGTGATTATGATAACTGAGGCGCAGGCCGGCGGCGCGAAGTCGGGCGCCGATGGCGTTCAATTCCCCGCCGATGCGCTCGCAGGCTTCGGGCGAGGAGAAGTCCGTCGCGGGCAGATACGGGCAGATGATGTGGCGCGTGGCGAACAGCCCGGCTTCGTCGATGACTTGCGGGAGTTCGCCGCGCAGGCGCGCCATGGCTGTGTGCAGGCTGGAGGCGCGCAGGCCCGCGGTTTTCAACGCGGCGGCGGCGCCGGCGGCATCGAGGTTGCCGTAGCCCGCAAGCTCGACGCCGTCGTAGCCCATTTGGGCGACCGCGGCGACGGTCCCCGCGAAATCCTTCAGCATGGCGTCGCGGAGGGACCACATTTGCAAGGCGATGGGGTGTTTTTTCATGGCGGGTGTTCGGGTGCGTTTTTTATTTCAAACGAATCTCGCGGCCACTGGCGGCGGAGGCGTAAATGGCGTCGAGGATTTTTTGCACGGCGAGCGATTCCTCCGGCTTCACGAATGGCTCGGCGCGGCCAAGCACGCAGTCCACGAAGTGCGTCATGCGGTTGTCGCCGGGCGCGCCGCACGAGGTGTTCACCAGTTCGGTCGTGTAGCCGGTTTTGCTGTTTTTGAAGAGTTTCAGCGGGGGAAGCGAAAGGCCGGCCTTGGCGCCGAAGACTTGCGTGCCGTTGACATCGGGTTCCGCTTGGTGCGCGGCCCAGGAGGCTTCGAGGAGCACGGTGCGGCCGCTTTTGAGTTTGATGAGCGCGACGCACAGGTCGTCCACATCGAACGGGCGCGAGGGGTCGATTTCGCTTTTGCCCCAGGCGCCGTCGCCTTCGCCGCGCGGGCCGAATTGCGCGTAGGTCTGGCCGCTCACGGCGGCGGCGGCAAACTCGTCCATCAGATACAGGCAGCGGTCGAGGGCGTGCACGCCGATGTCGTAGGCGCATCCTCCGCCGGCGAATTTTTTTTGCGTGAACCAGGAGCCGATGCGCGGGATTCCGGCGCGGCGCATCCATGCGGTTTTGGCGTGGTAAACATCGCCGAGCGCGCCCGCGTCGATGAGGCGGCGGGCGGTCTGCACCTCGGGCAGGAAGCGGTTGTTCTGGCCGACCATGAGCACGAGGCCGCGGGCGCGCGCTTCCGCGACGAGCCGGGCGGCGTCGCGCGCGTTGGTCGCCATGGGCTTGTCGAGCAGCACGTGTTTGCCGGCGCGCAGCATGGCAAGGGCCACCTCGGCGTGGAGATGATTGGGCAGGGCAATGGAGACGGCGTCGATGCCGTCACGGCCAGGCAGCGCGCGCCAGTCGGCGGCGATTTCGGGCACGTTGAATGTTTCCGCCGCGGCGCGCGCGCGCGCGGGGTCGGTTTCGGCAATCGCGACGATTTGCGCGGACGGGTGCCTCTGGAAATTCATGAGGTGGTCCGCGCCGATGGCTCCGGCGCCGATGACCGCGACGCGCACGGGCGCGTGACGGCGCGGCTTGGGTTTGGCGGATTTTGTTTTCATGCGAGGGTGATTCCTGGGAGATTGCGGGCTTGGAAAAACTCCAGCCAGCGCGCCTTGGTCCGCTCGTCGGGCTGGCGGGTTTTGAGCGCGGGGCGGGGGAGGCCGAGGCGGTCGTATTTGGAAAGCCCGCCGGCGTGATAGGGGATGATTTCGATGCCGGCGAGGCGCGGATAATCGCGCGCGAAACCGGCGATGGCCTCCAAGTGCGCGGGCGTGTCGTTGATGGTCGGAATGAGCGGGCAGCGCAGAAGGATGTCCGCCCCGCCGGCATAGAGCCGGCGAAAGTTGTCGAGCAGGGGGCCGGGGTCGCGTCCGGTGAGTTCGCGATGAAGCGAGGGCGCGCCGGCGGTGTCGGTCGCCTTGTAATCCCAGAGAAAAAGGTTCACATGCGGGGCGAGCAGCGCGAAGGCGGACGGGGGCGCGCAACCGCAGGTGTCGAGCGCGGTGCGGATGCCTTCGGCGCGCGCGGCGCGAAGAAGCCCGGCGGCAAATCGCGGCTGGCGCGCCGGCTCGCCGCCGGAGAGCGTCAGCCCGCCGCCGGAGGCGTCGTAATAATGGCGGTCTTTGCGCACGATGGCCATGAGTTCGCCGACGGTCGCCCTGCGTTCGCGAAACGCGGGCGCGGCCTCGGGGGGGATGCGGCTCCAGGACTCGGGGTTGTGGCACCAGGCGCAGCGAAGCGGGCAGCCTTTGAGAAAAACAGTCGTGCGCAGGCCGGGGCCGTCGTGAAACGCGCATCGCTGGACATCGAAGATGGCGCCGGCGAGGGCGAGGTCAGGGCTGGTGCTGTCGGCGCTGGCGGTCATTCGTTGAGGGTGCGTCCGATGATTTCGAGCTGGGTGTCGCGGGAGAGTTCGACGAAGCGCATGCTGAATCCGCCGACTCGCACGATGAGGTGCCCCCACTTTTCCGGCTCGCGCATGGCGGCTTCGAGATCGCCCCGGTTGACGACGGTGATCATGGCCTGGGTGCCTCCGGCGTCGAACCAGGCGGAGAGCAGCGCGGCGGTTTTCGGGAGCGACGCCGGGGAGAAAAGCGAGCGGGCGAATTTCATGTTTTGCACCGAGCCGGCGTGGATGTCGGGCCGGATTTTGAGCAGCGAATTGAGGAAGGCGGTCGTGCCGTTGCGGTCGAGTCCGGGCGAGGGATTGATGGCGTTGGCCATAGGCTCGCCCGCGGCGCGTCCGTCGGGCGAGGCCGCGGTGTGGGCGCCGAGGACGGTGTTGGCGCCGTTGTTGATTATGACGAGATGGTAGTGGTCGAAGCCGGCGCGCGGTCCCGCGTCGCGCGCGGCGGCGCAGGCTTGCTCGTGGACGCGCGCGGCGAGCGAATCGGCCTCGTCGTCGTCGTTGCCGAATTTCGGCGCATCCAAAAGGCGGCGGCGAAGGCGGGCGGAATCGGGCGAGGCGAAGTTGTCGCGGCAGGCGCGGACAATTTCGCCGAGCGTGCAGGAGCGTTCCCGGTAAACGAGGCGGCGAATGGCGGTGAGGCTGTCGGCGGTGTTGGTGTTGCCGTAGCTTTCGAGTGTGCCGCCGAGGCGGCGCGCTCCTCCGGAAAAGACGGGCTGGCCGCGCGCGGCGCAGTCGTCGAACAGCGCGCTGATGAGAAGAAAGGGCGCGGCGGCGCCGGCGCCTTCGTAGGTGATTTTTTCCTGCCTGGCGAGCGCGGCGACGGTGGTTTCGACTTGGGCGGCGTAGGCGTTCCAAAGCGTCTCGAAGGTTGGGAAGCGTTCGTCGGGCGTCGCGCCGTCGGGCGCGGGTTGGTTGAGCGTGTCCTCAAGGATTTTCAGCAGATTGATGAGGCCGTTTGGCGTGCCGGTGGAGGCGTGGTCGAGGATGTATTCGCCGCAGCCATACGGGAAATAGGAGAGCGCTTCGTCGCGGCTGATGTTGAAGGCGGCGGCGACGGCGGGGATGTTCACGTCGTCGTTGTAGAGGATGGGGAAGGTGCGGCCTTCGCCGATACTGGCGAGCGCGGCCTGCATGAGCGCGGGGTTTTGCCGGCGATGAAAGCGCAGGGAAAGTTGCGGCTGGTTGAGCGCGACGGTGCGCGTGGCTTCGATGGCGAGCAGGGCGAATTGGTCGGCGCAGGCTTCATCGGGACGGCCAAGGCCGCCGACGCAGATGCGGTTGTTGAACATGTTGTCGTGGGAGTCGGCGATGTGCCGCCAGAGCGCCCGCAGGAGGGAGAGCGCGGCATCGCGGGTCAGCGCGCCGGAGTCGAGATCGCGGGCGAGAAACGGTCCGAGCCAAACGTCCATGCGTCCGTAGTTGCAAACGCCGGCGGCGAGCGTGACGAGCCAGAAGAGCTGGATGGCCTCGCGGAGCGTGCGCGGTTCGCGGAGGGCGATGGCGTCGAGCGCGGCGGCGGTTTCCGCCTGGCCGAGCGCGCGAGCCTCGGCGGCGTAGCGGCGGCTGAGGTCGGCGAGCAGTTCCAGCACGGCGAGCGTGTTTTCGACGAGGGGCGCGGGTTGGCCGGCGGACTGGCCGGGTTTTTCGCGCAGGCGCGCGGCGAGTCCGGGGAGGCCGAGGCGGAGGAGTTTTTCGTTGTCGAGCGTGATGCCCGCCATCCGGTAAAGCGGAAACGCGGCGCCGGGATGACGGGGCCAGTCGTCCTCCGGCAAAACGCGGCGCACGTCGTCGGGATAGGCGGCGCGGATTTTGGCGTGCGTGGTTTCGTTTTTCCAAAACGCGAGCATGTCGCCGATGCGCGCGCGGGCGGTGTCATCGAGCGCGGCGGCGGGGTTGGCGAGGATTTCGCGAATGGGTTTTTCGAGGCAGTAATAGCCGACGCCCATGAGTTCCGGGCTGAGGCCGACCAGCGGATAGCGGACGCGTCCGGCAAAGACGTCGCCGTCGCGCATGGGCGTCATCATCGCGGGAAGCTGGATGCGGAGAAACGCGGCTTCGCGCGCCGCGGGGCGCGCGTCGCGCAGCGTCTTGTAGCAATCGGTGAGCGCGAGTTCGAGCGAGAGCGGTTTTTCCCAAGGGGCGGGGCGGGGTTCGAGGCGGAGCGCGGCGGCGATGTTGTGTTCGTTTACCATGATGGCGGGGCGGGGCGGGCGGTGGTCAGGGCGCAAGTGTCACGGTTGCCATGACGAGGGAGCGCGGAGGAAGTTTCGCGACGAGCGCGCCGTTGCGCACCGGCAGTTCGCCGAGGTTGCGGCCCGCCGGGCCGACGCGGCGCGCCGAAACCATTGTCCGTCCGGGGATGCGCACGGTGGCGGTGGCGGCTCGCGGGAGGACGTTTTGCAGGTGCAGCACGGGGGCGTTTTTTTTCCGTCCATCGGCGCAGGCGAGCAAGACGCCCGCGCCGCGCACCTCGGCGAGGCGGCCTTGTTTTTTCGCGGGGGGGCGCGCGAGCGGCTGCCATTCGATTTCCGATTGCGCCTGCCGCGCGGCGGCGGCGGAGGCCGCCGGATCGTAGGCGGATTGCGAGGTGAGGACGTAGCGGAATTGCGCGTAGCCGGGCTGCGTGACGGGGAAGTTGGTGCTCCAATAATTGTTCATTGCCCAGGCGAGCAGCAGCGGCGGCGTGTCGCTGGCCGGCGGGCGGTTTTCGCGTCCGAAATTGAAGCCGCCGATTTGGAACAGCGGCGTGTCGGGGCTGGCGATCGTGAGCGCGCCGGCGTTGTCGTGCAGGCAAATCCACGAATCGACCGTGACCCAGCCGCGGCTGCAGCCGGGGAGTTGCTCGCGGTCCCATTCCACCGGCGCGCCGGCGGTGTCGAAATGCGCCGTCCAGTTTTGCAGCGCGAGCGGGAAGGTGAAATAGAGCGCCTCGGCGGCGCGTTCGTCCTCTTTGTTGAACGTGGCCGTGCAGATGATGTCGGGGCGGGCGGCGGCGAGGGTGATTTTTTGCTCGAAATCGCGCACGCCCGGCGCTTCCAGGCGCAGGAGCAGGCTGGCGCCTTCGGGGGAAAGCGCGACGCGGCAATCGCGCAGGCGGGCGGGTTTTTGGCGGCGCGCGGCCCAGTCGGTTTTCCAGGCGGATTCGCCGGCGTGCACCTTGCCCCAATCGGTGGAGAAAAAGGCCTCGCGGCCTTGCTCCGGCGAGTCGTGCGCATGGATCGCGGGATCGGGCATCTCGCGGACGTAGCCGAAAAAGTCCCACGGGCTTTGGGCGTCGAGCAGGCTGGCGCGGCGGGTTTTGTCGTAAAGCGCGAGGATGCGGCCGGAGGCGGGGTCGAAATCGAGGCGGAAGAAACGCGATTCGATGCGGGTGGCGCCGGAGGAAAGTCCGGCGGCGCGGGCGGCGGCGGCGGAAAAAACGGCGCGGGATGAGGTGGAAATGGACGCGGCCAAAAGCTCCTTTTTGCTGATGTAGCGGTATCCGAAGGGCGGCAGCGTGAAAGGTCCGGCGAGCAGGGTGGGCGCGGGTTCGCTGAAGCCATCCATCGGCGCGGGATGATCGGGCGGCGTGTTGAAGTCGCGCTGCGCCTCGATTTGCAGGACTTGGTTGGAGAGGAAACGCCATTCGGGCTGGAAGATTTTTTCCGGGACGCGGACGCAGCCGGTGATTCCGACGGGGCCGGGATTGCAGAGCATGACGCCGCGGGCCTCGTCGCCGGGCGCGGCGGGGCCGGCCCATTGTTCGAGCGCATCGCGGAATGCGATGCCCGCGAGGCTGCGCGCCTCGCAGGCGGTGATGGCTTTTTGATGCCATTGCTCCCTGCCGGACTCGGGGGGGATTTTGCGGAGCGCGGCGTGGGTGCCCCAGCTGTGCTCGTTGTAGAGGAGCATGGAGCGCCAGGCCTGGTCCCACATGGTTTGGGGCGTGCGCGGCGTGGCGGTGGCGGCGAGCGAGCGGAGAAGCTCGGCGGCGGCGAGGCGTCCGGCGGCGTGGCGGTTGATTTTGGTTTCGACGGCGGAACTCGCGCAGCCGAGATTCCAAAAATCCGTCCAGTCGCCGGCATGTTCGGGCAGCCGCGCGGCGGGTTGCGCGGCGAGGCGCGCGTGGATTTCCTCGGGCAGGGCGAAACGGATGCGCGGCGAGCGGCCTTCGCGGTTCCAGCGGCGGACAAGCTCGATGGCGAGGGGGTGCGGCGGGTTGTTGTCGGGGCAGGTCGGATGCGTCGCGCTCAGATAGACAAAATCGTAGGGATACCCGTGCCGCGCGATGTGGTTGAGGTAACTGGAAATGCCCTCGGCCATGGCGGCGGTGCTGTTTTCGAGGAGGCGCGCCACGCGGTCGAAGGATTGGTAGTGCTCGGCGTTGAAGGCGAGCAGGCGGCGTCCGGAGGGCGTTTTCCATTGGAACCCGCGCGGGCGTTGCAAGGGGAAGCCGCCGAGGTGGACGTTGATGCCCATGAGGAGCATTTCGACGCCGGCATCAATGAGCAGGTCCGCGACCGGCCAGGGCAGGCCGTTGACGTCGTGGTTGATGGCGACCTTGAAGGGCAGGCCGAGTTCTTTTTTCAGGACGCGGATCGGCTCGATGTATTTGGCGAGCGCGGAGGCGTTGCACAGCGGGGTGAGGTTAAGCCCGAGCGCGCCCGCGCCCATCTGGCCGCGGCGCACGAGCCGGCGGAAGCGATCGACTTGCCGTGCGCTGGCGTTTTCGAGCCAGTGCATCAGCGGAAAAGTGGTTTCGCAGGTCCAGCGCGCGCGGGATTCCTCGGGCCAGCGCGCCGTGGCTTCGCACAGGTCAATCGCCGCGTCGATGAAGCGGCGGTTGAGTTCCCATACCATGAGCGGCGGATGCGTATAGCCGATATCGGTATGGCAATGGTGCAAAACAAGAATTTCGCGTATCGAGGGGATGTTTTTCATGATGGCCGAAAAATTGGGTTTGCTCTGGTGCGTGAGGTGCGCGCGAAGGCGTGGTTTTGCGCGACGCGCAAGAGGCGATGGGGAAGGGGATAAAGAGATAATGCACGGGGACGTTTCGCATCGTTTCGGCCAATGCATAGGGTGCGATTGAAGCAATGCAAGCTTAATTGCTATGCTTTTGATTCATTTTCATCAATGGATTGCTATCACCGCGAAAAAAACTCCGAAAAGCCTCCGAAAAGCCATAGCTGCGGAGGCGCAAAGAACCTTTGTTGGATTCACTGAGGTTACGCGGACGGAGGTATTTTAAACCACCCAACACAATCCGATCCTGGTAGGGAGGCCTCTCCGAGGCCTCCGCGACAACGCTCCGGTTTCCCCATGAAATTTCAAGCCACCCTTTCCGCCCGGCGGAGGCCTCGGAGAGGCCTCCCTACCGGCGCTCCCGCGCCTGCACGATGCCGGCCCGCGTAACCTCAGTGATTAAAACACGACTCTCCGCGCCTGAAAGAGGTATGAGGGCGAGGGGTGAGTTACGAGGCCGGCTAGGTTGTCACTCA
>JAIRTK010000407.1 GCA_031254955.1 Opitutaceae bacterium | reverse complement strand
TCCAGCCCCGGAGGGGCGACAAGCCCTTAGCTGTGGGTGACGAGCGCAGCGAGGAACCCACGGTTTGCGGTGGGTTTGAACCCAAGCCCTGAAGGGGCGGCAGCATGGAATGCGGCGAGGGGCAAACAAGCAGGCGGACGCCGCTGCCGCCCTTCCGGGGCTGGAAACACGAGCCGCCGTTGCACCCGCACACCCGTAGGGCCTGACCTTGTGTCAGGCCGCGCTTGTCGCCCCTCCGGCGCTTTGCTGTCTCATCGAAAAGAGCGGGGAATCTGATTGATCAGGGGATCGTGCTGCAAACGTCCGGCATCCAATTTATCTACACCAAGGCGGGAGAGGCGAAGATTGAAATGATGGGCGAGGCGACAAAGGACGCGCGCACGCGCGCCGAGCAAATCGCGTCGCAGGGGGGGCGCAAAATCAAGGCGTTGCGCCCCGCGCGCATGGGGGTTGTCCAAATCAATCCGCGCTATTCCTCCGCGACCAGTTGGGAGGGCAACAACGATACTTCGTCGCTGGAAAAAACCATCACCATCACGGTGACGGCGAGTTTTTCCTTGGAATAACGCGGGGCGTATCGGCCAAATCCGCTCAAGGTGTTTTTATAGGGGCGGCTTCGGCGGTTTTTTTTCAAAACTCGATGGTCTTGAGGGCGGCGGTGTCCCAAGTGGGCTGGCCGGATTCGGTGGCGAGTTCGTTGAAGGCTTCGATTTCGGCTTTGCTGAAGAGCAGGCCGCCGGCTTTGGCGGTTTTTTGGGCGAAGTCCGCTTCGAGCTGGCCGGGGAGGAGGCATTTTTCGTTTCCGTGGCCGAGGATGTCGGCGAGGATCGCTTTCAGGTTTTGCGATTGCGTGCGGGCTTGCGCGAAGGCGCCGCCGTTGAGGGCTTCGGGGTGGATGACTTGGAAATAGAAGCAGCAGGTGCCTTTGTCGTTTTCGCCGACGAGCGTCCAGCGGTTGCGGATGGTGGGGAGGGAGCCGCCGATGAGTGCGCCGGTGAGTTCGTTGATGAGCGAGAGGCCGTAGCCTTTGTGCGCGCCGAAGGGGACGAGCGCTTTGGCTTGCGCGGGGTCGGTGGTCGGGTGGCCGTCGGCGTCAACGGCGGCGTTGGGCGGGAGGGGTTTGCCTTCGCGCAGGAGTTGTTGCACGCGGCCCATGGCGACGACGGAGGTGGCCCAGTCGATCACGATGGGGTAGCCGATGGCGTCGGTGGTCGGGAAGCCCCATGAGTGGGGGTTGGTGCCGAGGGTGGGGTGTTTGCCGCCGAAGGGGACGACTTCCGCGAGCGCGGCGGTGCAGTGGGTGTAGGCGATGTAGCCGCGGCGGGCGGCGTCCATCACGTAGCCGCCGCCCCAGAGGTAGTGGAAGGCGTTGTCCACGGCGACGGTGCCGGTGCCGTAGTGGTCGGCGAGTTGGATGGCGGCGTCCATCGCGCGGTAGGCGGTGGCCTGGCCGAGTTTTTTGTTTGCGTTCCAGATTTTCACGGCGGCGAAGCGCGAGGGTTTTTCCTCGATTTGCGCGCCGGGGGTGCAGCCGCCGGCGTGGGAGCCGAAGAGGTGGTCGAGGTGGAGGGCTTTGAGCGCGTTGTGGGTGCGGATGCCGTGGCGGGTGGCTTCGGCGCAGAAGCGGGCGGCCTCGGCGGCTTCGTCGGCTTGGAAGCCGCGGTGCCGGTAGGCGGCGGCGACGAGGGTGTTGTGCTGGGTCTCGGGGACGATGTGGTAGAGTTCGGGCATGGCGGGAAAGGAGGAAGCTAGAGGTGCGGGGGCGGTGGTGGTGGTGGTGAGGGCGATGGTGAGGGCAGCGGCGGTGGCGGTGATGGCGACGGCGGTGGCGTTTTTTCGACTTAAATCGACTTAATTCGATTTAACTCGATTTAAATCGAGTGAGGGCGAGCGGTGGTGGCGGCGGCTTAAAACTTGTTCGCCTGCGCGACGGGGGGCTGGCCGGCGAGGAAGCGGGCGAGGTTTTCCACGGCGCAGCCGGCTTGGCGGGCGACGCTTTCCGCGGTGCGCGAACCGATGTGCGGCGTGATCACGCAGCGCGGGTGGCGCGTGAGCGGGTGGTCGGCGGGGGGCGGCTCGGCGTCGAGCACGTCGGCGCCGTAGCCGGCGACTTGGCCGGTGTCGAGCGCGGCGGCGAGGTCGGCGGTGTGCACGATTTCGCCTCGGGCACAGTTGAGGATGATGACGCCGGGTTTCATGGTGGCGATGGTGGCGGCGTTGATCATGCCGCGCGTCTCGGGCGTGAGGTTCGTGTGCAGCGAGATGTAGTCGGCGGTCTGGAAAATCTCCTCCTTCGTGGCGGCGCGGCGGACGTGGTGCTGCGCGGCGAAGGCTTCGTCCCAATACACGTCAAACGCGACGACTTCCATGCCGAAGGCGCGCGCGCGGAGGGCGACTTCCTTGCCGATGCGTCCGAGGCCGACGATGCCGATCGTCTTGGCGAGAAGCTCGTGGCCGGTCTTGCGTTCCCAGCCGCCGGAGCGCGTGGAATCGGTGTGGAAGAGCAGGTTTTTCTCCAGCGCGAGGAGCAGGAGAAAGGTGTGCTCGGCGACGGTGGTGTGGTTGACGCCGGGGGTGAAGAGGACGGGGATTTTTTTCGCGGTGGCGTGGGCAACGTCGATTTTGTCGAGGCCGATGCCGTATTTGCTGATGACGCGGAGGCGCGGGAGCGACTGGTCGATGACGGCGGCGGTGATCGCGTCGTCGCCGCAGAGCAACGCGTCGAACTGCCCGGCCAGTTCGAGCATGCGCGATTCGGGCAGCGGGCCGCGTTCGCGGACGACTTCGACGCCGAGCCGGGCGAGTTTGTCGTGGTGCGCGCCGGGCGTGTCTTGGAATGAGGTGGTGGTTAGAAGGACGCGTGTCGTCATGGGGGCATCGAGGCAAGCAGATGGCGGCGGATTTGGAAGCAAAAACTGACGGGGCCGGCGGACTTGATAATAATCCGTTTGCCATCATGGCAATGCACTTCCGAAATTTAAGGACACGATTACTTGGCGGACGGGCGGGCCGGCTGGTGCTTCGGCTGGTGCGCTGACTGGTTTTCTGGGAATCGCGCGAGGGCATGGTGCGAGGGCACGGTGCGAGGGCACGGCGGAGTGTTTTTTTTGGGGGTGGGCGAGTTGGGTGGCACGGATGGTTCGGGTGGTTTAGATGGTTTGGGTGGTTTAGATGGTTTGGGTGGTTTGCGTGGTTTGCGTGGCACGGGCGAGTCGCGCCGCACCGAGTCGCGCACGGCGGGCGCGGATTTTGGGTTGGTTTTGCGATTGGATTTTGCAAAGCGAATCCTGTTTTGGATTCCTTTTAAATTGATGAAAATTTTTCCAACGACCTTTTCAACGGCCACCCGGGCGTTGCGGCGCCGGCTCGGGGCGCGCGTCTTGGTCACGGAGGACGCGCTCTTTCGCGCCTCGTTCGACGGCAGCAAACTCGCCTTTCCGCCCGAGGCCGTGGTCAGGCCGCGCGGACGCGCCGACATCGCCGCCGTGCTCGCGCTGGCCAACCGGCACGGCGTGCCCGTCACCGTGCGCGGGGGCGGCTCGTCGCTGACCGGCTCGGGGGCGCCGGTGCGGGGCGGCTGGGTGCTCGATCTTTCGCGCTGGCGGCGCATCAAAATCGACGCCGACGCCGGCCTGTGCCATGCGCAGGCCGGCGCGAAAATCGCCGACATCCACGCGGCGGCGGAGGCGGCGGGCTGGTTTTATCCGCCCGATCCGGCCTCGAAAAAACACTGCACCATCGGCGGCAACATCGCGTGCAACGCCGGCGGCATGCACGGCGGGCGGCACGGCGTCACGCGCGATTTCGTGCTCGCGTTGAAAGGCTTTCTGCCCACCGGCGACTACGTCGAGTGGGGCCGCGCGACCAAAAAATTCTCCGCCGGCTTCAACCTGCGCGATTTGTGGATCGGCGCGGAGGGGATGCTCGGCGTCGTCACCGAAGCGGTGTTGAAGCTCATCCCGCTGCCGCCCGCGCGCTGGACGTTGCTGACGGCGTTTGCCGACGAAGTGGCGGCGCTCGGCGCGGCGCGCGCGTTGTTCTCGCGGCGCGTGCAGCCGGCCATCTGCGAGTTTCTCGACCGCCACAGCGTGCGTTGCGCCGAAATCAAAACAGGCCGCCCCGTGTTCGAGGGCCAGCCGGGCCGCCCGGTGATCCTGCTGGAGCTGGCCGGCGCGGCGCACGAACTGGAGGAACAAAAACAAACCGTGCTCGCGTGGGCGCGGGAGCGCGCGTCGGCCTTTCGCGAGGCGGCGGGCCGCGACGAGGCGGAGCGGCTTTGGGAGGCGCGCCGCACGTGCTCGGGCGCGATGTTCGCGCTCGGCGACTCGAAGCTCAACGAGGACATCGTCGTGCCGCTGCGCAACTACGAGAAATTCGCGCGCGCCCTCGACCGCCTCCGCGCCGGCTCGCGCCTGCCCATCCCGACCTTCGGGCATCTGGCCGACGGCAACCTGCACGTGAACATCATGTATCACCGCGACCGTCGCACGGAGTGTCTGCGCGCCGAAAAAGCGGTGGGCGGGCTGATGAGAACCGTGGTCGCGCTCGGCGGCGCGATCTCCGGCGAGCACGGCATCGGCCTCGCGAAAAGCCCCTTCCTGCGCCTCCAACATTCGCCCGCGCAAATCAAGGCCATGCGCGCCATCAAGACCGCGCTCGACCCGCGCGGGATTTTGAATCCCGGAAAGCTGTTCGAGGTTTTCAAAGTCTGGGAACACCCGCGCCTCAAGATCGACCTGCCGTGGGATCACAAGTGAGGGGCGGCGGGACGGAGGCGGCGGCGCCGCCGCAAAAGGCGCCGTCCGGCAATTGTTTACGGCTTGCGTCGAAACACCCTGCCTGACAATTTTCCCGGTTATATGGATTTAGGACTCAACGGCAAACTGGCTCTGATAACAGCATCCTCGGGCGGCATCGGCTTTGAAATCGCCCGCGCGCTCGCCCGCGAAGGCACTCATGTCATCGTTAACGGACGCAACCGCTCCAGCGTCGATGTCGCCATCCAAACCATAAAGAACGAACAACCCGACGCGGTGCTGCACGCCCTTGTCGCCGACAACGGCACCGCGCTGGGCGTGCAGGAAACAATAAACACCTTCCCCGAAGTTGACATACTGATCAACAATCTCGGCGTGTATGAATTCGTGGGATTTTTCGAGGAGACCGACGGGGACTGGCTGCGCCTTTTTGAAATAAACATCCTCAGCGGGGTGCGGCTCAGCCGCCATTATTTGCGGCGGATGCTGGACCGCAAATGGGGGCGCGTTCTTTTCATGTCGAGCGAGCAGGCGGTGAATCCCTGGCTCCGCATTCCGCATTATATAGCGACCAAGGCGATGCAGCTTTCCATCGCGCGGAGCCTTGCGGATTTGACGAAGGGCACATCCGTGACCGTCAACGCCGTGCTGCCGGGCACGGCGCGTTCGGACGGCGTGAAAAAACTCGTGCGGAAACTCTATCCGACGCTTCCGCCCGAGGAGGCGGAACGGCAGTTTCTGACGGACAACCGCCGCAAACACTCGCCCGACGACCTGCTTGACCCGAAGGAAATCGCCTGCCTCGCGGTGTTTCTTTGCAGCACCACGGCAGCAAGCGTCAACGGGGCCTCCTACCGGGCGGATGGCCACGTGATCGCCGCCTGACGTTGGGTTTTCGGTCCCCCGCACTTTTGAATGGCTGGTTTGTTTTGGACACGGAGGCCCCGGAGCGGCGCAACCGCAACCGAAGAAATGAATGGCACTTTGAACAACTCAAAAAACAAAGTCTTTAATCACGAAAGCGCGGAAAG